>SCUC01000473.1 GCA_004322375.1 Bacteroidota bacterium | reverse complement strand
CTCAAACAATTTCACGTGGTCTTCTAGGCTCGGGCAGGCGGGATAGCCAAAGCTATATCGCGAACCCTGATATTGCTGGCTAAATAGTTTTTTTATTTCCGGCGAATCTTTTTGATGAATATTAAGTTCTTCTCTAATCTTCTTATGCCACAACTCAGCAAGCGCTTCGGTCGCCTCAACGCTCAATCCGTGGAAATATAAATACTCTTTGTAATTGTTTGATGTGAACAACTGCCGCGAATGTTCCGAAGCAACCTTCCCCATTGTTACCATGTGAAACGCAACAACATCAACCTTGCCCGAATCTACAGGTGCGAAGAAATCAGACAGGCAGAGATTTCTATCTTTCGATTGACGGGGAAAAGAAAAGCGAAGCTTTTCATGAAGAGAAAAATTGTCATTCTGAGTCCGCCTCGGCGGACGAAGAATCTCCGCACCTCGAGTTTTGGGAGATTCTTCATCCCGCTTTGCGGGATTCAGAATGACATCGGAACTGTAAATAATCAAATCATCACCATCAGAATTGCAGGGGAAGTAGCCGTACACTACTTTAGGTTGAAGTAATTTTTTATTTTTTACTTTTGATTTTTGACTTTCATATTCGGGATAAATTTTTTCTTCAAGCAGCTTTTGGTATTCTTCAACAGAAATCTTGCCTTTCCTCACCTGCCACTGTCCGCGAAACAACGCAACTTCGTTTATATATTGGAATACTTCATCAAGAGAAATATCATCAACAACTTTCGTCCCCCAAAATGGCGAAGTAGGTATAAATTGAGCAGGTTGAATTTTCTTTATTATAACCTGCGGCTGAGCTTTCACTGATAACGCAATTTTCGCCTCAAATCCTATTTGCTCATTTTCTTCATCCTCCTGAAGGCGTGGCAAAGATTGTTCTCCTGTTTTGACTAAAGTCTCTCCTCTCGCTTTTGCACCGGCTAGTTCTTCCATGAATTTTAAGCCATCAAACGCATCGTTCGCATAGGAAACATACCCACCATACACGCCGCGTAAATCCTGCTCTACATACCGCCGCGTAAGCGCAGCTCCGCCAAGCACCACGGGTATTGTAATGCTGCGCTCGTTCATCACCTCCAAATTTTCTTTCATGATGAGCGTGGATTTCACTAACAAGCCGCTCATCCCGAGTGCGTCTGCACTGTGTTCTTCAACCGCGTGGAGCATCGTTTCCACCGGACATTTGATACCGAGATTGACGACACGATACCCGTTATTCGTCAAGATAATATCAACAAGATTCTTCCCGATGTCATGCACGTCCCCTTTTACAGTGGCAATGACCATCGTGCCTTTGGAAGTGGACTCCGCTTTATCCATAAATTGTTCAAGGTAAGCGACAGCCGCTTTCATCACCTCAGCAGATTGAAGAACAAACGGCAGCTGCATCTGTCCGCTGCCAAATAGCTCGCCAACGACTTTCATTCCGCTAAGTAAAATCTTATTTATTACGTCCAGCGCAGAATAGCTTTTCAAGCCCTCGTCAAGGTCTTTATGGAGTCCTACCCTGTCGCCATCAATAATCCTGTTCTTCAACCGCTCTTCAACCGTGCCGGTGCGTTCTTGCTTTTCTTTTTTAATACCTTTCTGGCTGGCATAATACTCCATGAGCGCAGCTAAAGGATCATACACACACTTTTGTATTGTAGGACATTCGCTCATGCAGCAACTTCTTCGAATGTTCTTTCATCGTAAATAAGCTGCTTGCAGAGTTCTCTCCCCTTTTCATCAATCTTGAAAAGCGGAAGAATTTTCGCCGCGTGGACAATTGCCATATCTAATCCTTGCTCTACTGCGTAATGGAGGAATACGCTGTTTAACGCGTGACGTGAATGTGGCGATAAGCCAAAGGATACATTGCT
>SCUC01000472.1 GCA_004322375.1 Bacteroidota bacterium | reverse complement strand
TTGCAACGCGGCGCCTATGGTTGATTCTATCAAGCGTTCGCCAAGCATCTGTTTGGCGCTTGCCGGATGAATCCTCCCGGTAGCACGCTCGTAGGCATTATTATACACAATGAGCGCCCGTTCATTCCCGTACCGGTTGCTATAAGCAAACACATCATCGTTCAACACGCCATCTTCATTATAGAAATCATACATCTGAAAATTCTCAACCTCGGCAAAGAGATATCGTTTTTTGAGCAACTGGAAAATTTCCTGCTCGTGACGGTATAGCAGATGATAATTAGGAGCTTCATCGTAATACGCGCGGCGGTATTCCATCCCGTATTTTTCGGTAAAGCCTTCAAGCTGTCCGTGACCAAACATCGGCAAGCCGGGGAGCGTAATCATCATCACGCAGACGCCGAAATATTTATCGTGGCTGCCGAACTGCGCGATTGCCGTCTCCTCATCCGGGTTGCTCATGAAATTAACATGCCGCTTGAGTATTTGGGGATTATATTCCAGCACATTTTTTATTGTCTGCTTGAAATTCGTGTTCTCCTCTTTCTTGAGCATGTGCATGAACGCGCTGTTATAGACCCGGTGCATTCCAAGCGTGCGAACGAAGTATCCCTCCATCAGCCAGAACGCTTCTGCGAGGAGGAGCGTATCAGGAACTTCCTGCTGAACGCGGTCAACCACCTCGCGCCAAAATTCAATTGGCATCTGCGCATCGAATTGCTCTTTGGTCATAGCGAACATCGCGCGGGAAGGAACTGCGCCCGCAGTTCCGGGCTGCGGAAACCACAATCGTTGATAATGTTTCTTTGCCAGCGTCATCGCCGCATCGAAACGAATGACGGGAAACAGCCGCGCAACGTGCAGGATAGTCTGAATAACCGCCTCGCGGACTTCCGGTTTCATAAAATCTAATTGGGCAGTATCGTTCCAGGGCATATTTGTGCCATCATTGCCGTGATAGATATATTTTACATCGCCGGTGTATCGGTCGTGGCGCTTGAAGACCACTGCCGCGTCGCTTCGTCTCCAGTAGCCGTCTTCAATATAAATTCCTACGCGGTCATTGTTGCTCAAATCGGGACCGGTGAAGCTGTAATTGAAATACGGCGGCGCTTCCGTTTGAATAAACCAATCGGGATGATTGATGACCCACTGAGAATCAATGCCCATATGGTTCGGAACCATATCGCACGCAAGTCGAATTCCCTTTGCCCGCGCCCGTTCGCGTAAATTATAATACGCCGAATACCCGCCAAGCTCTTCGCTGATATCATATCCATCGAGCGAGTATGCCGATGCCTCCGCATCAATGTTTCCGTGAAGATGCTTGATGCGTTTCGATGCTTTGCTTCTGTTCCAAATGCCGATTAGCCATAAACCGGTAATTCCGTATGAAGAAAGACGGCTGAGTTCATCATCGGGAATTTCATCGAGGCGCGTAATCGAGCGGGAATATTGTTTGCTCAACTGATTCAGCCAGACAAACGCGTTTTTTGCAATAAGCACAAGCCGCGGCATCCAGTTAATATCGGGTGAGAATTGCTCCGGCTCCGGTTCGCCGCCTGTCGGGAAAACAGGAACGGGGGGCGATTCTTTCTCTCCTCCGAAACCATGAAAGAAAGGAAATTCGATGCTGGGAACGATAGACCGTTCCATTTGCGCTTGCGCAGCGATGTGCTTCTGCATTAAGAAATATTTCCCCTCTTCTTTCAGAAAATCGAGCGCTTGAAGGATGAAGAACTCCTGCCGGAATCGTTCGATGTATTTTTTCCAGTGGGATTGTATGAAGAACAACTGGTCTGAGAGTGAGTTTGGCGACGAATGAATCGAGGAAAACAACATCTTAAGAAGAGGCTGCTCTTCCGGTGAGAATGCAGGCTGTTCATCAAAAAATTGCTCCACGAGATTGATTACCGTGTTGTATTGTTCGGACTCGAAGAACTCTTTTTCTTCAATTAAATCCGACATTGTTTGTAATGCAGGATTATGATGCTGCAAGTGAAGAAGAATAATTTCTTCGAGAAGAATTTGCCTGTTGGGAATTCCGTCCGTGGCAGTATTGAAGAATTGTTCTATCGTTTGTTGACCGCGGTACACGGATAACGAAGGGAAAATATCGGCAAGGTGTTTCAAAAAATTATTGACTGCGTCAGCGCCAAGATGTGAGGTTAAATACTTGTCACATTGTTCAAACGCATCACGATTAACATCTTCCCGGTATGCTTGCAAGACAATATGAAATACCTCATGCAGCAAGCCCATAGCATTAAGCTGCGCCGGTTGTACAAATTGCTCCTGCGAAAGGTGTTTTTCGCTCTTTTTCTGATTGATTAACGCCGCAAGCGATTGCGCCGCTTGATAATTCGGGATAACAACATTCCCCCTGAGCGCATAAAACGAATCGGGAAACTGGAATTCATCCCGCGCCTTGCGGGTTATGTAGAAATCTCTATTATTTTCTGTTGGGGAAGGCGTTGTGCTTCCGGCTACAGGTTTATACAATTGGTCGGGAGTTGTGGTGATGTTTTTCATGCTTTGCAAAAGTACGGAATATGAGTTGACAAAGCAAGAGTTTTTTTACTCAGTAAAGAGTATGACAGTATGTCAGTAAACAGTATGACAGTAATCGGTGGAGTTTTGTTTTGGGAGGGCGTTCTCTACGAGTCGTAGATTACCCCCACCTTTGGTACGTAACCTGTTGATGGTTGGGAGTCAGCCAGAGGCTGACGAGTAGGAACTCCCTCCCAGTTTAGTGAGCAACCACGATGCGGTGTACCATGTAGAAGTATTTATTGACGCGGAGCGTTAAGTGTGGCACTCCCACGCCGGAGCGTGGGAGCGAGAGTATTATTGGTTGTTGGTAACTCGGAAAGGTCAATGGTTAGTAGGGGCGAGGTAACCTCGCCCCTACGTTGCCTTACGAGCTATATACTTTCCTTTGCCGAACCTTGAAATCCTCCATTGCACGTTTTAAGCGTTCAAAATATTTTTGTTTATCTTGTAAATACTCTTCTGTCATTTCACGGCGAACCTTGCGCATAAAATCAACGGCGTGAAACTCTTTTTCATTTGTTTTGTTATTCATAGTCTGCATAGATAACCTCTTTTGGCGTTCTGATATCAATGGTCGAATAGCCATATTTTAAGTTGATGGAATTGTATTGTCTAATCCGGAAAAAATTTACCATGTGTCTGAAATTCCAGCTTATTAAACTATCAGCTTTGAGTATGGTCGAAATTGCTATGTGTTGTGCATCCGAATGAAATTTTTGGGTCAACGCTCCTTCTTGAACATACCTATTTGCAAGTGTAAGCTGTTCTTCAGTTATTGTTACAAGCTCGAGAAACTGAGGTGGAATTGTTGTTGGCAATTGCCGCGTAATTTCCGGAGCGGTTTGGAGTTCCCCAATTGTTACATCAGAAAGCATAATAACAAATTTCCCTTGCCTTGCTTGCTCAAAAAATGGTAAAGTCCATTCAGAAAACTCCTTGTCTTCGCAACCACCCCAAACTGATGTATCAACATAAAACTTCATAGAGTAAATTTAGTAAATTTTCCCTTCGTATGAAAGGTTATCAATGGGACAGAGCAGAGTATTGTGCCAGATTGTTCCCATCGCTCCGTGTGGAGATACCATCATGGAGACCCCGTGTCTATCATCAGTATGAAGCAAACACGATGAGTTGTACCATATAAAAGTATTTATTGACGCGGAGCGTTGTGGCACTCCCACGCCGGAGCGTGGGAGCGAGAGTATTCGTAGATTTGCATTACACTGAATTTAATCATACTTTTAAAGCAATTACGATTAACAGGAAATCGCCTATTCAATCAAACCCTAATAGGATGTTTTCAAAATCTGTTATAGTGAACACACGGATAGTGGTCTATACACAGCGTCATTATTCGATGTAAATCAAT
>SCUC01000471.1 GCA_004322375.1 Bacteroidota bacterium | reverse complement strand
AGTGAAGCCACAATAGTAGGTGCTTCAAACATTCTATTTGCGTACTCTAAATCATAACTACTTGACACATGAAACTTGAAACATGAAACTTTTGGTAGAGTTAAATAACAGAATGTGACTACCGTAACTTGAAGATTTGATTCTCACTCATTATCTGCCTGAGTTTCTCCTGTGCCTGCTCGCGCGTAAATTCCGGGTTATCTTCCATGATGAAGTCCACCCTTGAGCCGGTGTTGAGCGCTATTGCAGATTCGCGTTCCTTGATTTTTTCATCTATTGTTTTGACAACTTTCGGTTCTCCAAATTGAATTGAAAATGTTGCAGACTCTGAGATTTTTTTGTTGGGAACTTCAGTGTTCCAGACCGTTCGAATAACATTAAACAGGTCATGCTCGAAATCTTCAAGAATTTGACGATGGTCTTCTCGTTGCTCGTTCAAGTCTGCACTATCGAGAATTTTCGCGATGCCTGAGGTTGTGGCGACCTCGGTTGCAAATTGCTGCGGTGAAAGTCCTTCATCAACATGGAGTGATTTTACAAGCCAGTCTATCAAGCCTTGCACTTCAAGGATTGCGGGATTCGGAGAGACGAACTTGAAATCGCTTTGCTGCTGCCCCGCCTGTCCGGCATTCTCTATTTTGATGACACGGTTTGGACCAACTTCCGGCTCTCCTTTGAGTCCCGTGTTAATAGCGACTGCCTGACCATGTGTTTGAAAAAGCGCGGTAAAAGCGATATTGCTGTACTGTACTGCTACCTCCTCGTTTCCTTCAACAAGCGACCATTTTCCTTCACCCCAAAAATCTTCGTCATCCTGGAATCGAAGCGTCGCAACCGGCAGGCGATGATAGGGATTCAACATTCCAGGGTTTTCGGGTGGAGCGTGCTTCGTTCCCAGCTTATCAATAAGATAATGTTCCGTTGCCGACCAATAGACAAGAACTTGCTGAGATTTTCCTTCAATTGTTTTTTCAATCGGGTAATAAAACGCTACCGGGATATTCCACTGGTTTTGATCCGTTTCTACAACGGTGAATGCGGGCGTATGAATGAAAAAATCTAAATGCGGCTCCTTCCCCGATTCTTTCAATACCACCGGCTGTACAAGCACTGTATTGAACAGTATTCCAAGCCTGTGCCAGAGCTTTGACTTTTTGTTTATCGCGCTGTTGAGAAGAATTTGTTGAAAGAGCTCATCTTCTCTTGAGCGAATAGTTTTTGTCTCTCCTCCATCGTGAACGAGAGCAGCTCCGCCATCTAACACTCTTTTTGCAGGGTGCTTATATACCTGCGCGATTTTATTGATGATACGGGGAACAACATTACGCACGCGGATATTCATTTCCTCAACCGTTGTCGGGCGAAACGTTTTGAGCAATGCTGCTCTTACGTCATCATGAATTTCATCCCGGTGATTCATGTACCAGTGATAGAGCTTTTGCGCTCTCGCCACGCGAAACTGCTCCATCGCAGACCAATATTTCTTTTCGACTTCGTTCAAAATTGTATTTACTTTCGATTCGAACATGTTTTTAGTTTACTGTTTACTGACATACTGATTACTGACATACTGATTACTGACATACTGATTACTGACATACTGTTTACTGACTACTGACATACTCTCCTCTCACCAAACATACTGCTCACCCCGAACTTTCGGCAGCACCGGATGCTCATAATGAAGCATATACCCCAGCGCATCGCTGGCGTGGGTGCGGTCGCCGGCTTGCGATTTTTTTTGCTGTAAATCGTCCATCTCACACATATCGAAATCGCGAATCAACTCTACACACTTTGGATTGCAGCCGAAACTTACATTCCCTGTCGCCGAACGCATTCTCGCATTGACTGCATTCACCCTGTCAATAATATTGGGATTGTGCTGTAACCTGTATTCAACATTCCATCCGGCAAATTCTTGTTTGATAATTTCCCAGCTCGAAAGCGTTGCATTAAAATTGCGGCCCATGCCGGAGTAGTCGCCATAAAATCTGATTGGATACATTCTTGCGCGATGCTCATTCTTGCTCATCAATTCAACTAGACGACGTTTAAGAGCGGCGCACATTTTGAAAATATCGGTGTTGCCTTGGCGCAGCTCGTCATACACGTATGTGAAATCATCTGTATCCTGTCCGATTTCCCAGACGCAGGGGTTGACGTTGAAATCGCAAGCGACAAACAACGGAACACCCCAATCAAGAGGACGAACAATACGGTGAATATCAGAACTGAAGTAACAATAGACGCGACCTTCATAGCTTTCAAAGCTCCCTTCATACTCCTGCCGATACGTGCGGGTATCGAGCCGTGATTTAACCTCGGAAATTTCATCCGGGTGCATAACCTCCGATGAGAACCAGCAGTAATCAGCCCAGTGAGAGTTTTCGCCGGAGCGAGCATATTCAACAAGCTCGTAGTAATGATTTTTCCCTTCCGGCACGCCAATGAACCAACACCAGCCGCGTGTATCTCTCAGCGCAGGCTCGACATGTTCCGACCAGACGTCGGGTCTCATATCGGCATATTCATCTAAGATGCCGCCGTGCCATTGAGACTTTCCATCGAACCGTTCCGCGGCATCGAACCCGATGACCCAAAGCTCGCTTCCGGTTTTATACCGAATCCAGAGTTCGCCATCGGAGTACGCCGCTATAGTGTATGGAGGTGAAAGCTGCTTGATATCGTTCCACGCTATTCGTTTTGCCTGGTCTCGTGTCGGCGCCCCAAAAAAAAGCGACTGCTTGCGATTACCGATGCACTCTGCAACAAGAGTGCGTTTTGCAATCTCTGTTTTAAACGAGCGCCTGCCCGCGTGAACTGTTTTAAATCGAACAGGTTCATGCCTGTACCGTTGAATGACCGGATGTCGCTCGACCTGCTCCGGAAAGGTGAACCATCGCTGCGTGAGCAGCCGCGAGTAGCTCGTTGTATTGCTCGTCATTGAGTGCGTTTTCCATTTTTTCCGTTTGACCTAAAAATTGTTTCCCAAACCAGACTAACATCGTGATGTTTCCGTTTTCGATGCTCTCCCATTGTTTCCTTCGTAACGAGGCTTTCCCTTTATCTTTTCCGCGTTTCAGTGCATCAACAAATCTCTCATTCAACGTTTCCACAGAGCAACCAACCACGGAAGCAATTTCTTCCTTCGTGCAAAAAATCGCCGCAAGCTGCTCAACGGTTTTCTCATCTATCGCTTTTTCTGACTTACTCATTTTCTTTCTTAGTTGACTGTGAGCTGGTTTACAATTTCCGGTTTACTGTTTACCGTTTACCGTTTACTGTTTCCTGTTTCAGTTTTAAAGAACGATAGTTAATGAGTCCTGCAGCATGAAACATGAAGCGTGAAACCTGCAACGTGAAGCCTGAAACCTGACGCGTGAAACATGAAACTTTAAAGACGCTTGGCGGGAGTAAGTCTCATCCTGTTATTGTCATAGAAGAAGTTTTTAAGATAGCTTCTCCCGCCATAAGCGTATTCACTAACAAAGGAGATGAAGGCTTTGAAAAACCATATTTTGTCAATCTGAACGGAACGAAGTGGAGTGAAGAATCTCCAAATCTAGAGGATACGGAGATGTTTCGTCCGCCGAGGCGGACTCAACATGACAATCGGGAAGTTTTGCAAAGACTTCGATAACTAAATTAGTGTATCAGGAATATACTATTATTTATTAACGTGTGCAATAGCTTTATGGGAACTTTTTTATTGCTGATTGTTGATTGTAGAATGCTGATTTACTATAAAATGCAATAATATGAGCAGTAATGAATACATTTATCTCAGCGCGATTGATTTCATCATTGTTAATTACATGCGTAATATACTAATATA
>SCUC01000470.1 GCA_004322375.1 Bacteroidota bacterium | reverse complement strand
TGAATATTACATTGTCTGGACACATAAAAATGTGAAGCATTGGAAATCATCAGGGCAACGACATTACTGGATTGCTGCAGCATTGCTGGAGATCGAACCTCGGTTGAACAAAGTGAAGAACTCTAAACATCTTCCCTTGTTGGTGACAGCATTGGGAGAAAAAATTTTAATAAGAAAAAAGTTACAATGTAAGGCTGCGTAACTTTCGTTTTATTCTTTAATTTGCAACTAAGATTTGGATATAACCCAATGACCGTACAAAATCGCTCAAGGGAGTTTCAAAACGTTCTCTAATAAAACAATAGAAATCAAATCTCTACGATGCCCTGCTAAAGATCGAGATGCTTACGGGGGGGCAAAGAGTAGCCGGTATCACCACCTCGGAGAGGCTCATTGCTCGAAACTAGAGAATGTGCAGCAATCCTGGTTTAAAATCTACAAATCTACTTGCAGAATATTATCATTAAAATGCTTGACAATTTTAAAACTCTTGGCTACATTTGAATAGGGACTTACAATAAGCCCCCATTCGCTTCAATGATATGGATTGAAACGAGATCCCGAATCCTTTGGATCCGGGATTTTTTTTGCCTTTACCAAGAGAGAGGGCGCAAGAATGCCGATTTTAAGCTGAAAAGAGCAACTAATACGGTACTCTTTAGGTCTCATTTTTGGGGTCAGAATGGGAATTGCTTTGCGGATTAGCCGGCATGTTCCAAAGTTACATCTTTGTGTTCAGACAGCATTCGCCGTTGTGCCAAAGGACGACTTGAATCTGAGATGCTGTTTGATCTATCGGAAGAATTATTCAATCTGCCAACGACGTTGTACAACAGCATTCCCTGTGATTGCTCAACATTGGACACCACTGAATTTGTTGCAATCAATATGCTAATTATTCTGTAAACTTTACATAAACAAAAAAGTATATTCATGTATTTTGAGCCGCATGACGTCATTTGGATTTTATTCTTTTTACAATTACGAACATTATTCACGAAATCCCGTTTTGCAATCACAAAATAATTTATTTTTAAAAAACATGTCCTTCCCTCTTGACAAAGACTGATAGTTTTTATATATTAACCATCGTTAATAGAATCATAGGAGAACCATTCTTTTATTCACTCCTGTGAGATATATTTTTATAACAATTTTCCCGCGATGATAAAGAGCGGGATGATGAATAGAGATGATTAGGGAAATTCATCTTGTATTCAGTTCATTTACCTAGTCCGAGAGAACATCTCTTCAAGAATGCCTGACTAATCGTTGTCAGGCACCAGCCATTCTTCAGTTCTTTTTATTTGGGTTTCAGACCCAAGGCAAAAGTACGCCTTCTTTCTAAGCATTATTTTTATTCGTTTGCCGTTGTCCTTATTTTTACTTGAAAATAAGGAGTTATTTGTTCATTTTTACAAGCAGGAAATGAGGCAACATTTTTTTTTTGATTTCTTACAGAACATTAGTCTTTAGTATTTCAACCGTGGGACCTATTCATTCTTAATAGTGTCATCCTTGGAACAAAGGACCGCGTGCAATTTTCTGGGGTTAACCCCCGGTAACATGTAACACGACAGATTCCACGATATAAATTCCGGGATTGAGTAATTTTGTGAAGTGTCTGTCGCGAATTGAAAGGGTAGAGTTAGAGGATGCCTAAGTTTCACGCACGCCTCTTGTATGAATATCAATAATACCCTTAAGGATAGTACTAAAAACTAATGTGGCGGGGCTGTCTCAAAAGATAGTCGGCGCAACCTTCATGGTTGCGCTTCCAACTCAAAACCGCAGACATAAAGTTTGCGACTACACCAAAACGGCTTTTGAGACAACGCCTCTTACACTGAATGATGAAAACAATTTAATTCCGTTGGAGTTGAGCGAGATGCTCAATGAGCTGCTCTACGAACCGTAAGTATGCAGAACCGAGCGTGAATGTTTTTAAATCACTCTGACGCAAACAAAATTTAGACTCAGAATCTATTTATGCAACAAAACATATATTAAAAAAAACCATGAAGAGCATTTGCGATACATCGCGTGCGCCCCCAATTTTTGTAATGTAGTGGATTAGATAAATAAGCCCCCATCGGGTCTTACCAACAAATTTCTCCGGCCAGAGAATATATCGAAGGATAAGTGTTCCTTTGAGGGCTATTTATTTATGTGCAAAAATGCAAAACTAATGCCTAAAAACCAAAAAACTCCATTCAGGACAGCGGGCAGTAATATTGAGGAGAAGGATGAAAGAATGATTCGATGAAGCGCTCTTCTGCCTTTTCCACAACATATTGAGCAATATTACCATGACGCGAAAATTTAGGAGACATTTTTCATTAAATAAACAATTAGAAAAGGGAACATTTATGAAACACGTTATACAATGCTTAACTATCATTGTTTTGTTCGCTTTCATAGCGACAAACGCAGGTTGGGGGCAATCATCAAATGCTGTCCGGAATAAACCGGCTGCAGCATACCCGCATGATGAGGCTTTCGTTCCTGTGCTTCAACAGGCAGCCTCAGATGTTTTTAAAAATCCAGGCAATTCCAAAACTACTCTTACCATTTCCATTTCATCATTCACAAACGGCGGAAATCGTTTGGTAGAAAAACAATATACCGATGGCAGCTGGGGGTGGCCCCTGGACGCGCCGCCTACGTATGGCAACATCCTCGGTCCAATTGCAATGGGTTTAGCCCAGGCATACCAGCAAAGCGGGGTCAGCGCACAACGAACATCGCTTACAAATGCCGGGACGTACCTGCTCACAAAAACAAATAATTTTTCACCCTCCGACGGATACCTCGCCGCACAGCTTGATAAATTTTTCGGCGGCACGACCTACCGTTCTCACGTGAAAACGAATTTTTATGACAAGCTGGCTGATGGGACGTACAATCGCAATGGAGCGGGAACACTCTACAACACTGCATCGTATGTCGCTCTTATTCGGTCCAGCCGCGCAAGTCAGGGCATCGGTAACATGGCTGCATGGGATATCGGAATGGGGCTTGTCGGTGCAGCGAAGTGCGATGTAAGCATCGAGGAATGGATCGCAGGCACAGAAAGCGAAATTGACGAGCTTGATGGCGATGCGTACTATGATGTCATCGGATTAGCGGGGGCGTTATACGGTCTCGCTGTTGTAGATGAAGAGTTTGACCCCACGGCGGGCGAGCATGCTGCTGCAAACAGCATCAACGACCTTGCCGCCATTCTTGCAGGATACCAAATAGCAGGCGGCGGGTTTGCGTGGAACTCGAATTATGTAATTCCAAATGACGGCAACGAAACTATTCAGGAAACAGGCTATTCAATTTTAGCTCTTAACGAGGTTAATCGTTCCCTTTATCTCACAGCAATTCAGGGCGCAGCCGATTACGTGGCAGGCGTTCAATTAGGAACCGGGGGCTGGGAAAATTATCCCGGCGAAGGTGAAAATAACGAAGTCTCCGGTGAAGCGCTATGGGGGATGAGTGTCGCATATCCGGCGCCGGTACATAATATTACAAAAGACGTGTACTACCCGACGATTCAGGGCGGCGTGAGCGATGCTTCTGCAGAAGATGTCATTACCGTTGCGCCCGGAACCTATCCCGAAATGGTAACTATTACCAAATCCTTAACGTTGCTCGGCGCTCAAGCCGGCGTTGACCCTCGCGGCGGAGCGAGAACACCCGGCGGCGCTCTCGAATCTATTATTGACGGAGGCTCTTCACGAACCGAGGGCATTCTCATTAAAGGCGCAAGCGATGGAAGCAGGGTTGAAAATGTCACTATTGACGGATTTGAAATCCACCATGCAACATACGCGAACGTCCGGTTCGATTATGCGGATAACAGCGTTCTCAAGAACACAATCGTTCACCACTCTACAACGAACGAAGGAATAAAAACAAAAGCCTCCTGCTCGTCGCTTCTCATACAAAAAGTTCTTTCGTATGATAACGTTGGCGATGGAATCGAGTTGGGAGATTATGGCACACACACCAATCACGTTATCGAGGATTGCGAAGTATTCAAC
>SCUC01000469.1 GCA_004322375.1 Bacteroidota bacterium | reverse complement strand
GTCCCGCAACCGGACTCGCATTCGCCCCGCAATTCGAGCAGGCAGGGTTAACCGGCGCTGCAACCCTTGCAATAACCGCGGCAACATTTGGCATTGTGTGCGGGGGAATTATCGGAGGACCGGTAGGGACATATCTTATTAAGCGGCTCAGTCTCCATTCAAAATCAAATATTGCAGTGAAAGAACTAAAGCATGAGCTTGAAGCATCTTCCAACGTCGTCAGCATTGATATTGAGAAAGAAGACTCCAATCTCGTCATAAGCATTATTGTTGCCGCCGTGGCAATGGGGCTTGGAAGCGTTGTCAGCTATTATTTTGAATCGAAAGGCTGGACTCTTCCGGCATATATCGGCGCAATGCTTGTCGCCTCCCTGTTCAGAAATGTAGATGATTTCACAAAAAGAATTAAAATTGATCAGCAAGCAATGGAACTGCTCGGGACAATTGCATTGAACATTTTTCTCGTCGTTGCGCTTATGGATTTAAAATTGTGGGAACTTCTTCACCTTGCAGGACCGCTCGCGGCAATACTCCTTGCTCAAGCGTTTGTTGTCGCTTTATTTTCTTTAACGATTTCTTATTGGATTATGGGAAAAGATTATGAATCCGCCGTTATGGCAAGTGGGTTTATCGGCTTCGTTCTCGGCACTACAGCTAATGCCGTTGCGAACATGAGAACGCTTGTCAGTAAATATGGAGCCGCCCCGCGCGCATTTCTCATCGTGCCCATGGTCGGCGCATTTTTTATTGATTTCGCGAACTCGATTATTATTACAGGGTTTTTGAATTGGTTGAAGTAAATGATCAAAGCTGAAAATATAAAATGTATGCTATGCTTGAATATGGATTAGTTCAAAAAACTACAGCCGCTCCATTTTGCGTCTTGCAAAGTGGTGAGACTATTTGATTTTTATCGTACTGGAGGACGCAAGCCGAGCTGATTTTTAGAATCATCCTTGAATTGCTAATACAGTAAAATTATTACATTCCGTATGTACGTAGACCAAGTGTGATGAAGTTTATTCGTACATTTTTCTTTTGCCCATACCTCCCCTTTTTCTCAACTTCTTAACCTCCCATATTCAAATCTGAGAATGACAGCATAATTTTGCGTATTAAATCTGATAATTCCTATGGTTTCTTCTGGCATATTATCTGTTAATTATAATAGCAGATTTATCAGGTAAAGCTAACCGAACAAGTATCATGAGGTTGAACATGGATGAACAATTATGCACGATTGGTGAAGCGGCAGATGTATTAGGCATTTCTATTCCAACATTGAGGCTCTATGAACGTGAAGGCTTGATTATCACCCACAGGAGAAACAGCCGGCATCGTCGCTATACCCAAAGCGACCTTGAACGCATCCGGTGTCTCCGCACTATGATTAACAAGGAAAAAGTAAGCGTCGAAGGCATTAAACGATTGCTTGCAATGATTCCTTGCTGGAAAATGAAAGGTTGCCCCGAAGAAGAGCGTAATTCCTGCCCTGCATTCTTACAGCAAGACAAACCATGCTGGATGGCGAGCGGTAAATCATGGAAGTGTAAAAGCGAAGAGTGCAGAGATTGCATCGTCTATTGCAGCAGCTCTCGGTGTTATGACCTAAAGCAAATAATCGCTGCCTACACAACAACACCGGATTCAATCTCTGCTGCAATAAGTCCATCCCCTACGGTGGAAACTGTACCATGAGAAAACTTGTCATTCTGGGAGCAGGAACTGCAGGTACAGTAATGCTCAATAAGCTTCATCCGGTCCTCAATAAAGATGAATGGAATATTACCATTGTTGATCAGGATGAAACTCATTACTACCAACCCGGCTTTTTATTTATTCCGTTCGGAATTTATTCAAAGAACGATGTCATGAAGCCCCGTCGCGATTTTTTTCCTCCCGGAGCCGACGTCGTCGTTTCACAAATCGAGAGAATCGAGCCACAGCAAAACCATGTGTTGCTGATGAATGGCAAAACGCTGCCTTACGATTATCTCATCATCGCAACCGGCGCACAAATTCATCCTGAAGAAACCGAAGGCATGAAAGACGGTTTATGGCACAAAAACATTTTTGACTTCTACACCGTAGAAGGCGCTCTTGCTCTCGCCAACTTCCTTAAATACTGGGAAGGCGGCAAGCTTGTTGTGAACGTATCTGAGATGCCCATTAAATGCCCTGTTGCACCTCTGGAATTTTTGTTCCTCGCCGATTCGTACTTTACGGAACGAGGGATACGAAGAGATGTTGACTTTCACTTTGTTACTCCTCTGCCCGGGGCGTTCACGAAACCAAAAGCATCTCTCATTCTTGGCGATTTCCTTGAAAAGAAAAACATTAGGCTTACATCAGAGTTCAACATTGCACGCGTTGACAATGAGAATAAAACAATTATCTCATGGGATAATGTGGAAGTCCCATTCGACCTCCTCGTGACAATTCCAACGAACAAAGGAGACGATTGCATAAAACGAAGCGGCATGGGCGACGAGCTAAACTTTGTCCCGACCGATAAACAAACGCTTCGTTCGCTTGAATACGAAAATATTTTCATCATAGGAGACGCGACTGATTTGCCCAGCTCAAAAGCGGGATCGGCAGCCCATTTCCAATCTGATATCTTGTTTGCAAATGTAATGAGCGCCATCGAAAGCAGACCTCTTCGCGCTAGGTTTGATGGTCATACAAACTGTTTTATTGAATCCGGATTTGGAAAAGGCATTCTTATTGATTTCAATTACGATACAGAACCGCTTCCCGGAAAATTTCCCCTTCCCGGCGTCGGTCCTTTCTCTCTTCTCGAAGAAACAAAGATGAATCACTATGGCAAAATAATGTTTCGATGGATGTACTGGAATTTTTTGCTCAAAGGACAAGACCTTCCCATCGAATCGCACATGCAAATGGCAGGAAAAAGGAAATAGAGATGGGACCCATCACGTTACAGGAACAGATAGACGGCATCAACAAGAAGCTGGATATCATTCTTCAGGAAATCGAGTTGCAGCGCCGGCATCGGCTGGAAATGGAAGAGCTGAAAGAAGATTTAATGCGTGTCGGGAACGATGTGTTTCAATCTGCGGTGAATGAACTTGAAGAAGTCCACGACCATATCAAGACAGGCGACTTACTGTTTCTTGGAAAACGGCTGCTGCGGAACATCAACAACATCAACCGCATGCTAGAAACGTTGGAAGGCCTTCAAGACTTGATGCAAGACCTTCACCCGATTTCAAAAGAAGTATTTCGCGATATCTTGTCAAAATTAAACGAGTTCGACCGCAAAGGATATTTTGAATTCCTGAAAGAACTTGGAAGAGTGTTCGACAACATTGTTACATCGTTTACAGCCGAAGATGTAAGAAATCTCGGCGAGAATATCGTGACAATTTTGAACACGGTGAAAAATCTAACCCAGCCGGATACATTACAAACGCTCAACAACGCGCTCGCTGTCTATAAAAAATTGGACATCGAAATTACGGATGACGTTTCTTATTGGAAATTGTTCAGAGAAATAAACACCCCGGAAATGAAAAGAGGTCTCGCATTTACAATTCAGTTTCTAAAAAATTTATCTGAAAAAGAATTCAATAATTCACTCGCGTTTCAACCAGGCGCACAGATGAATTAAAACCGCTAACCAAACGAAATCGAAGCTACGCAAGGATAAGTTACGATGACAATAAAAGAACTCATTGCACGAACAATTGAACTTGATTCCGACGGACACCTTAAGAATATGAATGATTGGGATGAGAGCCTGGCAAACGCCCTCGCTTTCGAAGAGCAAATCTTCGAGTTAACCCCTGACCACTGGAAAGTCATCAATTACATGCGGAACGAATTCAAAACCAAAGGGGATGCCCCCTCTATCCGCAAGCTGACAAAGGAGAGCGGCATTGATACGAAAACACTCTATGCACTCTTTCCTAAGGGTCCGGCAAAAAAGGCTGCCAAAATTGCCGGCTTGCCCAAGCCGAAAGGCTGTATCTAATTCAAACGCTCTGAAAGGAAATACTCTATGACAAATGATAACGAATATGAACCAATCAAGAAAGTTTCAATTATCGTATCACGCGGCTCTCTCGATGGAATATATCCCGGACTCATCATGGCAAACGGGGCGCGTATGGAAGGAATTGAAGCAAGCCTGTTCTTTACTTTCTTCGGACTCCATGCAGTGATTGAGAAAAAAATGGACAACATTAAAGTTGCTACTGTCGGTAATCCGGCTATGTGCGTTCCCTCTGCGATGGGTCCCGGTCTGCCGACATGGATGGGAGCGCTTCCCGGAATGTCCTGGTTCGCAACCGGGATGATGAAAAAAGAGATTGAAAAGCTTGATATTCCGCCCATACGCGAATTTCTTGAGATGATTCACGATGCCGGGGGTGAAATCTTTGCTTGTAAAGCCACAGTCGAGATGTTCCACCTGGCGAAAGCGGATTTCTGTAAGCAGGTAGATGACATCATTTCTGTCGGGCAATTTTACGAAAAATCCGCCGGCGCACAGATAATTTTTACCTGATAATTTCCTTTTCTTCTGATAGCAGTTGGAGAGTTCTGCACAATTTATTATATTCGTCTATGCGAATATATGAATATTAACAGTGCGGGAACTAACAAATCTTTTCAAAGCCCTCTCGGATGAATCGCGGCTGAGAATTCTCAACCTCATCGCGAATGCGGGCGAGCTTTGCGTGTGCGACATCGAGCACACTCTCGGCTTCACTCAAACAAAGGTCTCGCGCCATCTTACTTATCTGAAACATGCAGGATTGGTGAACGATAGAAGAGCGGGGCTATGGGTACTCTATTCGCTTTCCGACACATCACAGAAACAGCATATTCGTTTAATGAAAGAGCTGAAAGACATCTTAAACCTTCATCCTATTCTTCAAGAGGACATTAAACGTTTGAAGAAAGCTATTAAAAAAGGCAATTGCACCACGGTAAGCGTGATACTACCCTCTATTTCTTCTCCGGCAGATCTACCCCGCCGCAAACTCGCAAAAGTAACATCGAAATAAATAGCTATGGCATCCATTACAAAACGACTCACTTTTTTAGACCGCTATCTCACTCTCTGGATTTTTCTTGCGATGGCTCTTGGCGTCTTATGGGGATATTTCTTTCCCGGCGTTGTAACTTTCTGGAATTTTTTTCAGTCGGGAACGACAAACATCCCCATCGCTATCGGTTTAATACTGATGATGTACCCTCCGCTTGCGAAAGTGAAATACGAAGAGCTTGGCGACGTTTTCAGAAATGTCAAAGTGTTGCTCCTCTCCCTCGTTCAAAACTGGATTATCGGACCCGTGCTGATGTTCCTACTTGCCATAACATTTTTACAAGCGTATCCCGAATACATGGCTGGAGTTATTCTTATCGGGTTAGCTCGCTGCATTGCTATGGTTATCGTTTGGAACGAGCTTGCAAAAGGCGATACGGAATATGCCGCAGGACTTGTCGCATTCAACTCGATTTTTCAGGTGCTTTTCTTTTCACTCTACGCGTACGTGTTCTTAACGGTATTGCCGCAATGGTTTGGCTTGACAACGTTTACGGTCGAGATTACTATCGGGCAGATAGCTGAAAGCGTATTCATTTACCTGGGGATACCGTTCATTGCCGGAATCATCACCCGTTTCACTATGCTCAAGCTCAAAGGGAAAGAATGGTACGAGAAAAAATTCATTCCCAAAATTAGTCCGCTCACATTGATTGCGCTGCTGTTCACTATTCTTGTTATGTTCTCCCTTAAAGGAGAATATATCGTGAAAATCCCTCTTGATGTGCTTCGCATTGCCGTGCCTCTCATCATCTACTTCATCATCATGTTTCTGGTTTCGTTTTATCTCGGAAGAAAAGCCGGAGCGGATTATTCCAAAACGGCCACTCTCTCTTTCACCGCAGCAAGTAATAATTTTGAGCTGGCAATCGCAGTTGCAGTAGCAGTCTTTGGTATAAACTCAGGAGAAGCATTTGCCGCTGTCATTGGACCGTTAGTCGAAGTTCCGGTTTTGATTAGCTTAGTGAATGTCGCCCTCTATTTCCAGAAAAAATATTTCCTCCCGAATCCCGCAACACCTTAACACATGAAACATGAAGCATGAAACTTGCATCCTAAATCTTACATCCTAACGTATGAATCACCAATCTGCAATCAGAAATCAGAAATTGAAAGTCCTGTTCCTCTGTGTTGCTAACTCTTGCAGAAGTCAGATGGCGGAAGGCTTGGCGCGTCATTACCTTGGAGAATATCTTGATGCAGAATCCGCTGGAACCATTGCAACATTCGTGCATCCAAATGCTATAAAAGTTTTGGCGGAATTAGGAATTGATATCAGCAAGCATCGTTCAAAGGATGTGAGCGAGTTTTACGGGCAGAAATTTGACCTTGTGGTCACCGTATGTGATGAAGGAGATGAACGCTGTCCGGTTTGGCTGGGGAAGGGAAACAAAGCGCACATCCCGTTTTATGACCCTGTAAAGGCAACCGGCACGGAAGAAGAAATTCTTCAAGCGTTCCGGAATGTTCGCGATGATATTAGGGAGAGATTGCTTTCATATCTGAAAGAAAACTATCTCACGCACAGTTCCTAAAACAAACAACCCCGCTTGGTGAATGCGGGGTTGCTCGTTTGTGTACATGCAGTTATTTTGTAAACCGCCACCAATCATAATGGTGCTTTTCAAGCTCCTCCTGAGTGGGCATTGGG
This sequence comes from Bacteroidota bacterium, assembly GCA_004322375.1. Classification (GTDB taxonomy): domain Bacteria; phylum Bacteroidota; class Ignavibacteria; order UBA10030; family SZUA-254; genus FW602-bin19. The sequence continues at coordinate 3,533 of SCUC01000469.1, read as the reverse complement.
TAAAATACTAACTCCGTACCTGCGCCAAACCAAAATCCGTGTCGAATCATTGCGTAGGACGCTTCAAGAAATGTCGTATTCAAGCTGATTGTTTTTGTTTTCTTTAAAGCGTTTGTCTTTAGCTCGAGGATATATTCATACAACCGCGTCGGATTGGTCTCAGGTATAGGACTATACCACATCTCGCGGTTTTTATTCTTTTCGATAAAGTCGTCAATATTGAATTCGTACTGGGTAAAGCAAATTTTCGGAGCGCCTTTAGATTTACTTTTGCTTGTGATATACCTCGCGAAGCTTCTCTGATCAAGCGTGGATGCGATTAAATTCGTGAGCGGTGTAATTTCCTGGTAAATTCTCACAAGCCCCGGCTCGTTAATCGCCGTATAAGGCATCTGTGATATTTCCAATGTTTTTCCATTTGCCGTCACTAAATACAGGTTCTTCATCGCTTTCAAATCAACATGTTCCAGCACCCCGTAGGAAGAAATGAATTTCGTTCGTTTGGGAGTTCCATCTTGTTTCGCTACCGTAAGTTCAAGATAATGGTCAATATCGAAATACGGATTCCGGTAATCGATGTCCAGCTCTACAAATACTACTTTCCCGCGATAATGCTTCGCGCTTCCGACCGTATAATGTTGAGAAAATTCTTTCGGCGAGAGCTGCGATGCCACCAGAGCGTTGATAGGAAAGACAATCATGTACAAATGTTTTTGATATTCAGTCATGTGGTTCTTTTAAGTGTGATGTGATGATAAGAAAGAACAATTTAATTCTTTCGTTTTAGAAATCGGTTAGGTTTCTACAAACGTAATGCCATAAACCGGTGCATTAAAATTACAGGTTTATTTATTCCTGCTGTTTACTATTATCATTATTGATAATAGTTCGTGGGTGATGATATGTAAAACTGTTTAAGGAAGGGTGTAAAACAATCATTATCTGAAGTTACCTATAAATAAGGCTTAGCAGCCCACGACTTAAGTCGTGGGCTGTGAGAACTTTTTTATTCGTATTGTGTGAATTCGTATTCATACCACGTCGCTGTTTGTGGCTGAAGCCACAAAGAGTGAATTATTTCTATCCACGAGCTGAAGCTCGTGGCAATAAAGTCGTCATAAATAATAGAAAACGAATATTGACACGACCTTTGCGTCAAAGGCGCATCCACCTCTGGAGGACAGGTCTCGTGGATAACAATAAAAATCTTTTTCAAAATGGACTTTCCTAAGGATCGTAGATAGTCCATTTTACGTACCTTCAGCTAATATTTTATTTCCGGATATTCTGGCGCAATATCCACAGGCACATCACTCAACTTATCAAGCACGGATTGCATTTCGGGACGAATAACAGCGTACTTTTCTAACAGCGCTTTTGCTTTGTCATAATTACCTTCTGCTTGAATTGTCATAATTTCTCCCGTCAGCTTCGTTGCAGCCTGTTTGATTTTTTCTATGGCAACGGAGAATTTCTGCGTCCCTGCATCATAGGTAAACGCACCCTCGTCGAGCAAATAATTGAATTGAAGCGCCATCCCCCGCCCGTGCGCCTCCTTTATTCCGAAACGCACCGAACGGAACACGCCGGCAAGATACGTTACATACATCTTCTGCTCAAATGATTTTTCAAGCGCCCCTTTATCAATCAGGTACTGAAGACAGAACAATCCTGAAATATCTGCCTTCGCTTCTTCCAGTGCAGAGCTGAGTTCTTTCATTGCCTGCCGTACTGTCGTCGCCTTTCCGTCAACCGTTATCGAATGAGGACCAAGACCGTGCATCAACTCATGGGCAAGGATGTGCGTAAAGAACGGTTCAAACGCGATATCCTTCAGTAGTTTTTCATCGAGTGTAACCTTTGAAATAGGCAGCAATACCTTATTGAACTTTGCCTCCTGCACGTTCTTTAACATGACGCGTTTGCTTCCTTTTTCGGCGGTTACTTTTTCATCGTTGGGGAGATTATATGCAGCAGTCTGAACGCCGTCTCGCGCTTCACCGCCTGTTACCACCAAATCAACCACGCGAATAGGTGAGGATGCGCCCAGCTTGGGATTACGATACTTTGCATCAATCGGTAAGTTGTTCTCTATCTCCTGTAAATAATCGGAAAATTTTTTCAGCTTGTTTGTTTCCTCATCATTTCTCAATGCAATAAACGCTTCAAACGCCGCTTTATAATTGAATAGCTCATCCAGATATACTTCATACGGACCGATAGTCGGTTCTATGGGGGAATCTAAATCCATCCACGCGACATCGCTTTCATAGTAGTCGTTGCTCAGAAACGCATCGGCGCGGCTGGATAAAAATTTTTTTAAGGTCGCGTTATCCGTAAGCCCGGAGGCCTCTTTCAATAACTTCGCCGCCGGTTGAAGATACTTTTGGTATTCTTCATTGTACGGCTTCAACATCAGCCTATTACCTGCATCTCTCCTGATGGTATAGAAAAATCCCCTTGCGTGCTTTTGCTCCGCTTCAGACAATGCAGCAACCCATTGCTCAAATTCATCTTTTGTCATATCTTCAGGATAGTAATTTGCTCCGGCAGGTTTTGGGTTTGGAACATCCTTAATGAACGGTTCATCATGGTCAAGATTCGACCATGGACCCATGTTGATTTGAAAACACCTAAACCGTTCCTTCCCCTGTTCTGAGTCATCGTTCTTGAGCTTATAGTACATTTCAAGATTTCCGCTCCACACTTGCTCTAAATAGAGAGAATCCATCAACGCCGCCGCCTCAATTAAATTTGCAAGCGCCTGTTTATCTCCCGGAGAAAGCTTGGAAATATCCGCCATTATTTCCGTCGGCGCATACCTTTGAATTTTCTGTGCAAGTGTCATGGATTGTTCTTGTGCAATCATAGTTAAGCAAAAGAAGAATGTTAAAAAAATGTAGCCAAACCAGCGATGGGATTTCATAGTAATCTCTTAAAGAAATTGTTCCTATTGTGTTAATTATCCATAAATATACTCATTTCATTTCTTTTTTCAAGATTGAACATTTTTGTGTCATCTGCTGTTTAGGTATATTCAAATGGCAACATGGCGCCGTTTACTAATTATATGAAATTTGATTAAACCCATGGATGATGCCTTACTAATCCATCGCCTTCAATTCGCGTTCACTATTTCGTATCATTATTTGTTCCCACAGCTCACGATGGGGCTGGGACTGCTTATTGTCATCCTCAAATGGCAAGCGATACGAAAGAAGAACGAGGCGTATAATAATGCTGCGCGTTTCTGGGCAAAAATCTTCGCGATTAATTTTGCTATCGGTGTTGTTACCGGTATCCCCATGGAGTTTCAATTCGGCACGAACTGGGCGCGCTTTGCAAAATATGCCGGAGGCGTCATCGGACAAACACTTGCCATGGAGGGATTGTTTGCTTTCTTTCTTGAGTCAACATTTCTCGGATTATTTTTATACGGTGAAAAAAAACTCGGTCAGAAAGGACACTTCCTCACTGCAGTCGCTGTCTGGCTCGGCTCGTGGATTTCCGGTTATCTTATAGTTGCAACTAAT
>SCUC01000468.1 GCA_004322375.1 Bacteroidota bacterium | reverse complement strand
GGATAACGCTTTCAATGAATCAACGGCAGGATGATCCTTCTCCCAGTCTGAAACAATCATCTTAACCCGAACCCCGCGTGCCGCCGCCGCTTTCATTGCATCTTGAATTGCTGAATAAGTACTTCCATCTCTCGCTCTGGTCGAGTAGGATAAAAACTGCAACATCACTTCTTGCTTTGCGCTATTGATAAGATTAAGTATTTGTGGTTCATCCCATAACGTTGTATCGGCAATGTACGCTTTCGGGCTGTATGTTGGCGTAAACGTAACCGTATCTTTTACCTCCGAAATCAATTGAAATAGAGTTTTATAGGTCTTCCGCTCTACAGGAATTTTTAATTTCTCAGAATTGCTTGCCTCACAAAGTTTCCAATCAAGCTCAAAAATATCTTGATAGAGAGCTACAGCATCTTTATGCCTTAGCCGAATGCCAAGCTCATGGATATGCTTCAACGCGCGCCAGTCGAAATTCTGGCTTCCAAGAAATATCTCTTCGCCATCCACGATAAAAAACTTTGCATGTTGGATGCCGCCGCCTGCCTTCCCGAAATCTAGCACACGCGCCTCCGGGAACATGCCTGCACGTACATCTGCTTTATTCAACGCATTCCATTTATCCACTGTTTCGGGATAAGTTTTATACATTCTTGAATCCACGATAAATCGAACCTTAACACCTCGAGCGGCAGCTTGTTGAATGGCTGAAAGGATTGTATCGAGTGGTTCTCCTTTTTGAGGAGAGATATAAAACTGTTCAAAATCTAACATCTGTTTTGCTCCGTTAATCATTTCCAGCCAAACATCTGTAGCATCACGAATATCTGCATTATCAAGGTTGGTCTCAATAGGAATGCTTTCAACAATCTCCAAAGCAGGCGATTGACTTTGAGAGTAAGTTGGTACTTGCAATAAAATAAAAACGGCAAGAAGAAAAAGTGTCATATGTTATACTTTCAAATTGTAAACGACCAAATATAGAGAGATTATTATTCTCTACCAATGAATCCGTCCCCCCTCTCCCTTTGGGAGAGGGGCTGGGGGTGAGGGGGGTGAGAGGGCAACAAAAAAGCCTCTCCCATCTCTGAAAGAGGCTTGACGTTTCAACAAATTCCTGATTACGTATAACCGATAACTTACTCAAGTAGCGTTACCATAAATGATAACGCTACAAGTATTCAAGTCCCGTAAACGGGACTAAATCAATTGAGTCCGATTTATCGGACCTGGAATGTTGTAGTCCCGCTAAAGCGGGATTTACGGTCATGCGTTAAATCGGTCTATTTTCACATATTATTAAAAAACGGTCAACTTGAGTAACTTACTTTGGTATTTGTATCGCGATAAACTGGATTTGACCGTTTTCCCGCTTCACTCTCATTAATAACGCATCGCCCGCCTTCTGCTTTTCGATAACGGATTTTAAATCTTTGACGGAGGCAATCTCCTTTTTATCAGCTTCCATAATCACGTCTCCTCTGGTGAGTCTCCGGTTAAATGCTTCACCAAACCGTTTCACATCCGAAATCATCACGCCATTCTCAACATCATACTCACGCTTCTCCTCTGAACTGAGATTTCTTACGGAAAGGCCAAGGCTTTCAAATGATGCAGTTTTCAACGATGCAGATTCATCGGTGTCACGTTTGGCAGTAGAACGGGATTCCGTATCTTTTGCCGTAAGTGCCTCGCCTTCGCGGGAACGTAACATAATGGACTTCTTGATTGTTTTCCCTTCACGGAAAAGCACAAGGCTTACTTCTTCACCGGGATGGTGTCGCGCAACGGTTGACTGTAATTCACTGGAAGAATTGACTTCTTTACCATCAACAGAAAGTACAATATCCCCCTGCTTAATTCCCGCCTCAGCAGCCGCTCCGTCTTCCTGAACCGATTCAATTAACGCGCCTTTTGCCCTGTCCAAACCGAATGCTTTCGCATCCGTTTCATCAACGCTGCGAATGCTTACGCCGAGGTACCCTCTGCGAACTTTCCCGTACTTGATAATATCTGAGGCAACGGTCGTCGCTAAATTAATCGGTATTGCAAATCCGTATCCTTGATACCGCGCATTGGTTGTTGCAATTGCAGAGTTAATGCCTACAACTTCCCCGCTTAAATTCACAAGCGGTCCACCGCTGTTGCCTGGATTAATTGCCGCATCTGTCTGAATAAAATTTTCGATTCGGTAGGGGTTATTCGCGTCTATGATACCAATATTTCTTCCGATAAAGCTAACAATACCCGCCGTTACTGTTGATTGTAATCCAAGAGGATTTCCAACCGCTACAACCCATTCTCCAACTTCTAAGCTGTCAGAGTCTCCTAACGATGCTGTCGGTAAATTATCAGCGTCAACCTTGACTACTGCAAGGTCTGTGGTCGGATCCGTTCCGACAACAACTGCCTTTAATCGTCGCGTGTCATTGAGAATAACTTCAACGCCATCATCCGATGCACCCTCAACAACATGATTATTTGTTAGAATATATCCATTAGGATTGATAATGACGCCGGAGCCTGCACCCTGCTGTGGCTCAGGTTCTTCAAATTTAAAACCGGGCCCAAACTGCTTGAAAAAATCTTCTAACGTGCTATGGTCGCCACCGCCGCCTTTCGTCGTAACATTGATATACACAACGGTGGGAGTAACCGCCTTGGCAACCCCGACGAACGATTTCCCTAATGTTCTTGTGTCAACATTGCTCTGATGCAGCTTGCTTGGCGCTCCAAGCTTTATGTTTTCATCTCCGGCAAATCCGAATTGTATCCCCCCGTTGAAGTTAGAAACGAGAATTGCTCCAAAGACGATGCCGATGGTTACTAAAAATATTGCCGCAAGAACAGATTTTTTATTCATTGATTATTCCTTAATTGTTTTACTGAACTGTTGTAGTCATGCTTACTTCTAAAAACTCTAGAGACTGTCATTCTGAGGTCAATCAATGGCAGCCATTGTTATTAACTTTGATGATAATATTATGTTCCAGCGATGGGTTTCATACCCATCGCAGCTTGACAAAAACGAAGCGAATACGCCAAGGTGGAAGCAACTTAAATATAGTACAATTTTGAAAGTTAGGAGGGTTACAACAAAATTTATAGTAAAATAATGCTACTGTATATCATGATTTATTATACTCAAATTAGGTAACTATTGTTTCAAAACGCGTATCAAAAAACACACTTTAGACTATGAATGTTGTTTTTAACTGACTGCTTTTAACATCTCACGAGAGCGAGGAATTCGGAACCCCGGAACGTGTAACTGTAAATATTTTGTTAAAAAAGTCTCAATTTCTTCATTTTTTTGTACTTCGAGATAGTTGTTGTTAAGTTTTTTGACATCCGGGATTGAGATTAACTTTCCTAGCGCTTGCACTGCATTAGTAGATAAATGCGTTAAGGTCTCTTGTGTTACCGAACACGTATTGCAAACAGGAGACCCCCGTGAGATACTGTATAATTGCCACGAAGTCCCGGCGTCTGTGGTAAGAGCTTTCTTACACTTTCCACAGGAATCAAACACTGGAGCAAATCCTAAAAGTTCCGATAGCTTTAGTTCAAAATACCAAAGCAAAAAAGAGGGGGATAACGAAAGATTTTCTAATTCGGATAAGGAATCTTTCAACAGGAGGAAAAGCGGAACATTCTGTTCCTGCTCATGAACAATGGCGTTGACAATTTCAACGAGCGATAAGCCAACGGAGATTCTTTCAAGATCGCTGGCTATATGATGAAACGATTGAATCAATTCAATCTGGCTTACTAACTGCACTTCCCTGCTTTCTTTCACATACAGAACAACCTGCACATACGACATCGGCTCTAATGCCGAGCCTACCTTGCTCTCTCTTTTGCGCGCACCTTTAACAATCGCTCCAATCTTGCCGAGCTCTTTTGTATAGAAGGTCACAATTTTGCTCGTCTCGCTATACTTGATTGCTCGCAGAACAATAGCTTCTGTTTTAATAATCAAACTCATTTGTTATCTATCTCTGATATTACACAAAGCCATTTTCTAACTTCAGAAATTAAGGTCAACCACGCGAAGTCCTCTCCCTCTACGAGGTCATTTGCCTTCCCCCTTCTCTTTTGCAAGAGAAGGGGGATTGAGCGTCTATGACCTCGTAGAGGGGTTAAGTTCAGAGACAAGCCTGAAAATATAAGGTATGGAAATTCCATTGCGAACATCGCTGTGGATATTAAACTGATTTATCGTGATGCCTACGCAAAGTTCTGCTCACGAAACAAGAACGGTGGGTAATGCACGTCTGATTCCGTTATGATTGCAGAAAGTAGCTCGTTTGGCGTCATATCGAACGAAGGATTCCATACCTGAACGTTCTCCGGCGCGATTCGTTTGCCGAATACTTCTCTCACTTCTGCAGGATTTCGTTCTTCAATCGGGATCATCACGCCATTAGTAATTGTGAAGTCAATCGTGCTTGATGGAGCGGCTACATAAAAAGGGATGTTGTGATAACGCGCCAGAACGGCAAGGCTGTACGTTCCAATCTTATTTGCAGCATCCCCATTAGCGGCAATTCTGTCTGCCCCTGTGATAACACAGTCAACATGCTTTCGCTTCATCAGCGTTGCAGCCATAGAATCGGTAATAAGTGTTACGTCAATGCCTGCTTGCTGGAGTTCCCACGTGGTCAAACGCGCCCCTTGCAATAACGGGCGAGTTTCACATGCAAATACTTTCACTTTTTTTTCTTTTCGATGTGCTGTCGTGATAATGCTTTGCGCAGTTCCGTCTCCTCCTGTAGCGAGAATTCCTGTGTTACAAATAGTGAGTATCGTCGCTCCATCAGGAATGAGATTCGAACCATGCTCGCCTATGAGCCTGCACATTTCTGCATCCTCTTGATGGATGGCTAATGCTTTTTCAATGAGTAATTTTTTAGCCTCTTCGATAGAAGTTGCCTTCCTTAACGCATCTTCCATCCTTTCCAATGCCCGGAAAAGATTCACAGCCGTCGGACGTGATTGGGAAAGTTCTTTCCTCGCGAATAAGACGGTAGCAAGAAACTGTTCAAAGGTTTCTGTTGACTCGTCCAACGCGGACAAGCAGACGCCGTAAGCTGCTGCAATGCCGATTAACGGCGCGCCGCGAATACGAAGCGACCGAATCGCTTCGCATACAACTTCAACTCTATCGGTTGTTATGTAGGATTCTTCAAATGGAAGTTTCGTCTGGTCAAGAAACCGGACTGCGTTGCCAAGCCATTCGATGGCTTTCATAGCGTTCAGGAAAGCGTGAGGTCGTCAAAATTTGTTAACCGTCGGAACTCGTGAAACCGGTCTTGAATTTCCAGATAAGAAAGCTCCTTAAACCGTTCAAGGCTGAATCGTTCCACGCAAAATGATGCCAGTGTGCTGCCATAAATCACCGCGCGTCTCAAATTTTCTTCCGAAAGATCATCCGTCCGGGCAATCCATCCGATGAATCCTCCGGCGAACGTATCTCCCGCGCCTGTCGGGTCATAAATATTTTCTAACGGAAAAGCAGGGGCAGAAAAAAATGTTTTCTCGGTAAACAGCAGCGCGCCATGTTCTCCTTTTTTTATGATGATAACCTTCGGACCCATTTTCAGTATCTTTCGCGATGCGCGGATGAGATTCGGTTCCTGGGCGAGTAATCGCGCCTCAGAATCATTAATGATAAGAATATCCATTCTTTCTAATGTCTTCTTTAGTTCTTCATATCTTCTGTCAATCCAGAAATTCATCGTATCGCCAACCACAAGTCGCGGCTTGTGGAGTTGCTCCACTACCCTTCTTTGAAGCACAGGGTCTATGTTGCCAAGGCACACATACGTCGAGCTTTTGTACGATTCGGGAATGACCGGGTTGAACTTCTCAAAGACGTTCAATTCTGTAAATAACGTATCTCTGGCATTCAAATCGTAATGATACCGCCCGCCCCACCGGAACGTTTTTTCCTTCTCGATTATTTGCAATCCTTCCGTATCAACGTGACGGCTTTCGAGAAACTCTATCGCGCTTTTCGGAAAATCTCCTCCGACAACGCCTACCATCCGCACTGGGGTGACAAAATAGCTTGCTACCGTAGAAATATACATTGCCGACCCGCCAAGTGCATCCTGAACACTTCCAAAAGGCGTTTCAACTGTATCGAGCGCTAATGAACCAACGACTAATAAACTCACAACAATATCATCTTAATGAATAATCACAAAGTAGCCCATGACTTAAGTCATGGGCTACAACGAATAAAAATTTCTCTAGAAACCTAATTACTCCCATGCGTGGGAGTTTCAGGCTTCGGCAACGGCTTACGCGGGAATTTTTCATCTCGCATCGCTGCATTGTATGCAAACGCCGCCATAATCACTGCTGCCTGCTTCAAATCTTCTTCTTGAGCGCGTTCATATACATCCATCGTAGAGTGATGTGTGCGCGTGCTATACTCAATTTGATCCTGAATGAACTGGAATCCCGGCAAGTTAATTCCATCAAATGATTGGTGGTCTGTGCCGCCGGTATTTCGTGGCGTCAGAGTTGAAGCGCCCATATCGGCAAATGGTTTTAGCCATGAACGGAAAATGGTTCTTGTTGCTTCATTGCCCTGCATATAAACGCCGCGAACTTTTCCGGTTCCATTATCATTATTGAAATACGCGGAAAACTTCTCAGCATCCGGTTTGTACAATATTTCATCATTGCCGCCGCCCTGTCCACTGCTCTGGGGTCGCTCGCCAAAATGTGCTTTCACATATTCCCGCGAACCAATCAATCCCTGTTCCTCTCCCCCCCATAATCCGATGCGGATAGTTCTTCTGGGTTGTAAGCCAAGTGTTTTCAAAATTCGCATTGCTTCCATGCAAACGGCGCTGCCTGTTGCATTGTCCGTGGCTCCCGTTCCTCCTTGCCATGAGTCATAATGTGCGCCGATCATGACAATTTCATCTTTCAAATCCGAACCGGGCAATTCCGCAATAATATTATACCCTGAATCGGTTTTCGCCATCGTTACGTCCATCGTTAATTCTAACTTTGGTTTTTCCCCCTTTTGAATCATCCGAACAAGCCGGTTGTAATGCTCCGCCCCTACTGCTATCTGAGGAAGAATTTTTGGCGCTTTGGGATCTTGAGCGCTTACTCTGCTCGTATATGGCGTATCAGGGTGCGCCGGTACACTTGCCTGTTGGACAAATATATTTCCGCCGTCGCCACGCGCTACTGTAAGAATTCCTAATGCTCCTTCTTTTTGGATCAGTTCCATTTTATGAAATTCAACTTGAGCGCGTTGGCGCTGCTCGGCTGTCCAATCAATGGGTCGTCTTCCTCCCCTGCTCCGCGGTTGCGGTAAATCAGAATTTGCCATATCTAATAACGAAGAATCTTCTACTCGCGACGCTTCCGCCTCAAAATGCGCTGCTATATCGCGAGGGTCGTTCAAAAGGATAAACTTTCCTTTCAACTTTCCTTTGTACGTGTCCAATGCGCTATCTGTTTTAGCATCTAAATAAAGTAATTCACCTGTAACATTCCCTTTCGTTCCCGGCGACCATGCTTTGGGATAAGAAATCAGGGGCCAATTTTGGCTGCCCATGATATTCGCCGAATAACGATTTAATACCCAGCTCTTCCCAATAGGAGTCCACGACTCGATGTGTGAATTCTCCAATCCCATTGCAGTGAGCTTTTGAGCTGCCCAATCAGCCGCGCGTTTATAGCCCGGCGAATATGTTAAGCGGGGACCATACACATCGGTGAGGTAGCTCATAAACTCCATCACCAATGAGTGTTTCATCCCCTCTTCCTTTATCTGTGCGATTGCGGCAGAGTCATACTTCTCCTGTGCAGAAAGGGATAAGAACGAAAGAACAATGAGAACAACAAGAAATGAAAAATAGTAAACACGTTTCATAGGAATTACCTACTAATGTTAATATTACTGATAAATTAAGGCAGACTTCGAGAAAGGGCATCTGGGAAGCTGGCTGGATAATATAGCGTTTTTAAGATAATATGCCAAAAGAAAACCCCTCTTTTTTAAACTCGTTTTTATGATTATGGTAAATTCTCATCTGATAGTACAATAAATTATTTGATGTTACCTAATCTTTATCCATGAATTGCTTCTAAGCCGGTACACGGTAAACCCTGTTGGATAACTTTCTTCACCTGCCAACCAACCTGTTGATTCATCCAAAAAAAACATGTTAGAAAAACCTCCGTTGAATTCTCGTTGTTTTTTCCATTCTTTCCCTCTATTAGTTGAGTAGAACATATTCTTTGTTGGATATGCTGTGAAGCCTGCTAACGCAAAAACACCTGTGTCACTAACTACATTCATTGCATAAACCCTCATTGTATAGATGCTGGTAGTATCCCAATTTTGTCCGGAATTTGTAGTACGCCAAAGCCCCATCCAACTGTAAGAATAGGCATAATTCTCATTGTGTGCTATCACACCAGAAATATTTAACGATGATGCAGCGGGTGGAGGTTGTTGCTGTACCCATGTTTCGCCATTATTGGAAGTAAATAATATGAAAGGTCCGCAATCAATAAATTGGCCACCACCCCATGCCCATCCTTTTCCGCTTGTGGTCATGTACAGTCCAGGCAATCCGATAGTTGGAGTGTAATATTGCAAGTACCACTGCGCCCCCCCGTTTGTCGTATGAAAAATATATGCGCAACCTGAACAAAAATAGATACATTGTCGGCTAGCCGTTATCCACCCTTCATTTCGGTTGATAAAATGGAAACCGTGTAGCGAATATTTTGTTTCGCCCTCTGTTAGAAATATACTGGTGTCGCTCAATACCCATGTTTCACCTCCATTCGTTGTCGAAAGCAAATTGTAGCTGCCATCCCTTGTCCATGCGTACTGTTTATCAACAAATTGTATTTGCCCCATCCTGGAACCTTTGGAAAGATATTTTGCATACCATGTAAGTCCTCCATTGGTTGTCTTAAAAATGCCTCCTTCGTAGTCTTTCACTTTTTTTAAATTCCATACTGTCATCCAGCCTGTCAATGTATCAGTAAAGCATATATCTTGAACATTCATTGAATCCGGCAACCC
>SCUC01000467.1 GCA_004322375.1 Bacteroidota bacterium | reverse complement strand
CTCCCCCGGCTATGAACAAGCCGGGAGAGGGCAATCTTCCCGCCCAAAAAAAATAAAATATTTTATATTTTCATTTTGTTATTTAAAGTTTTTTTGTACATTCGATTGGTCTTAGCTTACGTAGAGACCGTCGGGGTCACCCCCTGATTTTAGTAATTCATTTTTTAATCCACTAAATCCCAAAACAAAACAAAGGAGAAAACATGAAAAATTTCATGTTAGTTGTATTAGCTCTTGTGTTAGTATCAAGTTTAGCATTGGCACAGAGTTCCGCAGTTACCACGATCACTATTAACGCAGCAGCAACCGCCTTAACAATGGCGAATTCAGATGGCGGCGTAGACGGTGTTCTTCGTGGCGAAACCTACACAGTAGTATTTGACGCATATGCCGGCGCAAGCACGGTTGCACCGAATTTCAACGGTGAAGCCCCGAACGGCGACGTAGGCGTAGATATTTCTGGTGACATTAATTCCAACGTAGTAGTTGAAATGGATCTTCCGGATCATCTGTTAGGAACCGGCGGAACCTCCATGGCAATCACATTCCCGGGTTCAGGCCCTGGCGGTGGTGTCCGTGTAGAAACAGGCGGATTCTTTAATCCCAATGTAACCAACACGTTCAACCTTGGCGGCGGCGGCGTTTGCAACCTTCGTCTTGGCTATGTGTTCACAGTACCGCCAGAGACCAACATTGCTGGCGATGCGTACATTGGTCAGATTCTCACCAACGCATACTACACTGGTCTATAATCTAGGGTAACTTAGATTAAAAGTAAGTGAGGGGATTTGCGGGTTTGTCATAACTCGTTATGCTTCCCGCCAGTCCCCTTTTTGTATTACATAATTTATAGGCAACGATGAGGCTTTACTTTAAAGTCTTATGATGATTAAGCATATGCTAACGATGATGAGAAAAGTAAAAGTTTGTGTTATAAGCGTATTCTTCTTTGTAGGAATATTTGTATCCTATCTACAGGCGGGAATCGTCGTTCGACCCCAATATTTGTTTATTGACGCTCCTTCGAAATCTGGAGTTCTTACAATAAGCAATTCAGGCGAAGGCACGATAGAAGTAACGATAGATCTGCGATATGGATATCATACAACAGATGATACTGGAAAAATAATAGTTATGATGCCTGATGAATTGCAGTCAGACGATCGTTCAATGGTGAACTGGATTCGCGCCTATCCCTCTCGGTTTATTTTAGGTCCTTCCGAATCTCAGGGTGTCCGTATTTTTGCAAATCCTCCTTCGGGTATGTCTCCCGGAGAATACTGGGCAAAAATGATAGTAACTCCCAAAGTCTCTAAATCTGTAGTGGAGAAGAATAAAAGGGGACCTGCTATTGAAATGATCACCGTCGTGACAGTTCCTTTACATTACCGCGTGAAACCCGCAGTAACAGGAATCGAGATGTTAGGCGTAAAGGATATTAGCCGGAATGGAGGTATGGTAAAATCTGTAGCAAGCTTCAAACGGGTTGGCAATGCTTCATTTTGGGGAACATTACAGTGCCGTGTTCTGAATAACGCGGGAAGGGTAGTAGGGACAGCCGACAGAAATCTTGTTGTTTACAAAGATTTAAAGTTGATTTTAGAAATACCAACAGATTTTTCTGGGGGTGGCCCGTTTACGCTTGAACTAACGGCAGTAACAAAACGAACAGATATACGCAGTAATCTTTTGATTAACGCAGAACCACAACGTTGGACATTTCCTATTACAATACAATGACAAGATATCGAAGACTCGTTATCATTTCATGTTTTCTTCTTAGCCTCTTCTGCATCATAGGGTATGCGGGGGGAGGCGAGGGCAGTTCGTCCACGGAAGAATCCATTCCCGTCGAGCTCCGGCTCAAAGGAACAGGCAATGTTGAGCTGTTTATCCTTAGAAAAGACGGAAGAACCTATCTGCCCATGATAGAGCTTTTCAAGTTTCTACGCGTCAATTTAAATGTTTCGGCAGACCGTAGAAATATCCAGGGGTTCTTCTTAAGCAAGGATACAGCTTACACGATTGATTTTGACAGCCACATTGCTTCCATCCGGGGTAGAAGAATCACTATTTCCGATGATCTGTTTGTCATCTCGACTCAGGACATCTACATTGACACGGAATTGTTATTCGAGATATTCGGTATAAAATCCGATTATAACGCGAGACGGCTTACAGTCACTCTTACAACGACTCGAGAAATGCCTGTCGTATCAATAGCGAAACGACAGAAGAGACGTGAAACGATGTTTCAAACTCAACAAATACCCACGCCAAGCATGTATTTGGATCGTTCCCCGTTCTTCTTTGGTGGAGCGCGCTTAGATTATCGTTTTAATACCGTTGCAGTTCAACATCGAAAACCGACTCATAATTATCTTGTTGGTTTTGGCGCCCATGTACTGGGCGGCGACTTACAGGCGACGTTACGTGGAGTCATCTCGAAAAAAATCAATGAAAATAATGTCAGCGCGTTTATTCGCTATCCATTCTTTGATGGCGATATCGTTCGCCAGATTATTATCGGCGATATTCCTCCAGGAATCGAGCCTCTCTATATAGGAACAGTACGCGGTATCGAAGTAACCAATAGACCCGCACCGAGAAGATTGACTCTTGCAACGGAAGCTTTCACTATAGATGCTCCGGGATCTCAAGAAGTCGAATTATATCAGGGCGGCAGGTTGCTTTCCTATTCTCCGGGAGTTCCAGATGGTATCTATAAATTCAACTTAGGTATTCCTTACGGCAATGCCGATGTTGAATTACGCGCGTATGATGAATGGGGCGGACTAGAAATTCAACGGTATCGTTTTAACGTTTCCCAGCTGATGGTGCCGCCCGGAGAGTTTCAATACTCTGTTAAAGGCGGTGAATTACGAAGATACCGGAAAGATTATTACGGGAAAGCACGTGTGGACTATGGCGTCTCCTCGTCGTTGACTGTAGGTCTTGATGCTCAATATGTTGATATTCGCGACGACGGTCAACAATTCTATCCTGCTATCACTGCTGAAGCTGCTTTGCGTGTGACACCGGGTATTTTGGGTGAATTTGCTTTCTCACCGCTGTTGGCTTCGAAGTTTTTATTGAATGGGTCGTTCCCATCTCAAGCATACATAACATTTGCCCATTACTGGTACAAGCGTTCTTCCGCTTTGAATTTAAGCAAGGCAATCGAGCAGACAAACCTTGCAGTGAACGTTCCATTTTATTTTACCAGCTACGGCATCGTCTTTAATGTGCAAGCCGATCAAAGCATCTACGAAGCGTTACGCCGGAGAGCTATCTTGCCGCGTATCGAGGGGTACACTCGTGGATTTCGCGTGTCGTTGAGCATGAATATCGGCAGGATAGATTATTCTAGCACAAGCAAATCTGATTTTTGGACTACACGGCTTAGTACCTCTGTGCGCGCTCCGTTCAGTTTAGTTGTCGCTCTTGCGGCTCAATACGACCATAAGGCGAAGAAAATGCAGAACGTTCAGATTACGGCAAGCCGCGCAATCGGAACGCGATTATTACTGATTGCATCGTATAACAGATCGTGGCTCCCCTCGTATGTTTCTGCATTCCTTCAAGTATCATACGATTTACCGTTCTTGAGAATTGACGCACGCGGTATGAGGGTTGACAATGAATATCAATACAACCAGGTGCTGACGGGGAGCATTTTAACTTCAGCTACGCTCTCTGACTTTTTCTTTGATAACAGGCTGCGCTTAGGCCGCGCTGCAATTTATTTCCGACCGTTCCTCGATCAAAATTCGAGCGGCGCCCTCGATGGCGGTGAACGGTATTTGCCGGATATTACCGTTAAAACATTTGGACCTCAAGTCATCGGGGTTGGATACAAAACGCGGGAAGGACTTCTTATTCCGAATGCAGAAGCATACCAATACTATATAGGGTATGTTCCAAAGCAATCGTATGAAGACCCGCACTGGATTGCCCGTTACGGCGCTGTATCCGTTCGGCCTGACCCCAACGTTCTGAAAATGGCTGATCTCCCGATTGTTATCGGCGGTATTGTGAATGGAAGAGTTACGCAAACAATCGGCGGCAAGCCTGCTGAAGGAACCGAAGGCGTAACTGTTACGATAAGCGATGGAACATTCTCCATGAAGACGAGAACATTCTCCACCGGCGAATTTAGCTTTATCGGGGTTCCTCCCGGTCGCTATGTTGTGAGCATTGCTCGTGATGAATTAGTTGCTGCCGGATTACGTCCTGTCCAATCCGAATTGAACATCGAAGTCCGGACTCGTCCGGAGGGAGATATTATTGATAATGTGAACTTTGAAGTTGTTGAACGCTAGCGCTGTTGTACTACGCGAGATAGTTAGAATGAATTATGTTTAAACGCCGGATGAAATGGATTACTATTCTCATAGTGTGTTGCTCTGTTTTCCTTTTTGCACAGGAGAGGAAATTTGTTGGAAGGGAAGTTGAGCTTTCAGAACAACAAGAGCAGGATGCTTCCTCACCCTACGCATTGACAGCGGAAGAAGATTTTCGTTCTCAAAGTTCAGCGTTAGTCTCTCCGACAGATTTATGGTTCTGGCTTAATCCTTATCCTCAGGGGAATAGCTTGTATGGTGTTTCTCTCACTCCGTCGGGTTATATTTTTTCAGTTGGACAATTCGGTTCAGCAATTGTATCTACAGATGCCGGAGGTACGTGGGTATTCGCCCCAACAGCGCTAGTAACACAGGATCGGTTGACTTCAGTTGACATGATAGATGACAATAACGGCTATGCTGCAGGATTTAATGGCACAGTTCTTTCTACAAATGACGGAGGCACAAGCTGGACAAAGTTAAGCACGACCTTCACAACCTCCCTGAACGGTTTACGGTTTCTTGACGCGAATACAGGCTGGGTGGTTGGCAATTTCGGACTTATCGCTCAAACGAACGATGCTGGAGCTTCCTGGTCCGTTCAATCTGTTTCTCTCACAGCAAACATGCGGGACATAGATTTTGTCACGCCCGGCAATGAAGGATGGGCAGTAGGCGATGGGGGGAGAATTTATTACTCCGGTGACGGAGGGGCTAGCTGGACTCAGCAGACCTCGAATACGACAAACACGCTTTCAACAGTATTTTTCTTAGATGCTCTAACTGGCTGGGCTGCCGGTAAAAATGGCACAGTGTGCAGGACGGTTGACGGCGGTACGACGTGGAATGTCGTTAACCCGTTTGTCAACTGGATTTCCGATGTTTTCTTTATTGATGCTAATACAGGCTGGGCAGTCGGGAGCAACGGCAAAGTAGCGCGCACAGTGAATGGGGGAGTGAACTGGACGAACCAATCATCAGGCACTTCGGAATGGCTCACAAGCATAAAGTTTCTCGACGCCAACAACGGATATTCCGTAGGCGTTAACGGTTCAATATTGAAAACGACAAATGCCGGCACATCATGGACAAAAGTTTCGCGCGGCTTTGCCGCGGAAATATGGTCAATGCATTTTCCTGATACATCTGCTGGCTGGGCGGTTGGTGAAAAGGGTGTAGTGTATCGAACGGTAAACGGCGGAAGATCATGGGCGAGTAAATCTATCAGCCTTTCCGGGGGGTATCTCCGCGACGTGTACGCGTTTGATTCATCCAATGCAATTGCCGTAGGTGATCGCGGAAGAATTTTTCAGACCGTAAACGGTGGCTCATCGTGGCAGCAACGCGGTTCCGGGACAACGGCTACGTTAAATGGAGTCTATTTCGGAGATGCGAACAACGGTTGGGCGGTCGGTACTCGTGGAACAATAGTATATTCAAGTAACGGGGGGGTAAACTGGGCGATTCAGGCTTCAGGAATTACAAGCGCGTTGAATGATGTTTTTTTCATTGATGACGTGAACGGGTGGGCTTGTGGTTTTAACGGCATTATAGTCGGTACAACAGACGGCGGCAATGAGTGGATACCCCTCCCATCGCTTTCTACTCGTCCGTTATACTCAATTTCATTCGCCGACCCATCGGTGGGTATCATAGTCGGAGAGCGTGGTACTATTCGTCGAACCGTTGACGCGGGGTTTAATTGGGATTCCGTTCCTTCAGGTTTTGCCAACTTACTTTTCTCGGTGAAGATGACTGACCTCTCAAACGGCTGGGCTGTGGGTTCTTATGGAATGATTTTACACACGAATGACGGTGGACTTACCTGGTCTCCTCAGTTTGCGCCGACAACAAAAGCATTACGCTCGGTATCTGCAGTGGATAGCAATATCGTATGGGTTGGAGGAAAAGGCGGCACCATTCTACGATTTGGATCCGGAAATTTAGCCGTAGCGGCTGCAAAAACCTCGCCAAAAGAAATTTATTCAGGGAATTATCCTAATCCCTTTAATCCATCTACCTCCGTCGAATTTGAATTGGACGAACGCTTGATCATTACCGTCAAAGTGTATGATGTATTAGGTCGTGAAGTATATACCCTTCTTCGGGAGCAAGAACTTGAACAGGGAAAACATCGCATCGGTTTCGATGGAGGAACCCTTCCTTCGGGTCCATATTTTTATCGCATTACCTCGCTTTCAGGGAATTACCTTGGCAGCGGGAGAATGTTACTTATAAAGTAACTCTAATCTCAACAACAATACTAAGGTTGGTTGGGATATCGTTCTATTTTTAAATATACCTCCGAGTTTATTTTAATCCCTTTCTTTTGCGTTGGGGTATCTTCCCCTTACGTGCAGCATAAAGAATTATTTTGACTTTAAGTGATAGATCATATATGCCTATTTCATTATTACTCTTAACATTCAGTTTATTTTTTTCCTTTTCAGTGCTGACTGCGCAGGAAAAAACTAATTTGACAAAACAGGATACTGCCGCTGTTTCTAATCCTATTCAAAAAATAGATGAATTTCGATACAAAATAGGCAACGTCATACTCGATAGCAAACGGAGGGAAATTATGTTGCAAGGGGCGGTAAATATGGAAAAAGGGGTAGTTGAGCTTCTGGCGTGCGCACAAGGAGGAAAATTACATGAAACCGTTCTTGTCATAGACGCTGTGCCGTATCATCTTCAAGTTGCGCTTCTTTTGTTAGGACTACAATATAAAGGAGGTTTGGAATACCAGGGGGATGCAAGAACGCCTCAAGGAGATTCCGTAGAGGTCTATGTAACGTGGTCAAAAAATGGGAAGGATACAACCGTTCGAGGAGAAGATTTAGTGTGGGACGTTAAAGCTGCCAGTTCCATGGAGCATACTTCCTGGATTTTTGTCGGTTCCAAGATGGTGGAAGGCAGGTTTATGGCAGATCAGGAAAAATCCCTGATTACAACGTACCACGACCCGTTTACAATTTTCGATAACCCGCTGCAGG
The DNA here is from genome assembly GCA_004322375.1 of Bacteroidota bacterium. Taxonomy (GTDB): domain Bacteria; phylum Bacteroidota; class Ignavibacteria; order UBA10030; family SZUA-254; genus FW602-bin19. The sequence continues at coordinate 89 of SCUC01000467.1, read as the reverse complement.
GCGGAGCAAACGATGAACTTTACAAGGTCAACGAGCAGCTCGTTCCCCCCAAAGGTACCCCTGTGACGGTCAGCATCAAAGCACTTAAA
>SCUC01000466.1 GCA_004322375.1 Bacteroidota bacterium | reverse complement strand
ATTTAAATATACCCTTTTCTCTCCGAAGTTCCAATTACTGATCCTTCATTGTACTTTCCTCACCCCTTCTTCGCCAGCGCTTCCGCAATTGTCTTCAACAACGTTTCTGCCGTGTAGGGTTTTGGGAGAAATGCGTTTGCGATGTTCCCAAGCTCTCCGCTCGCGTTTTGATATGACACTAACCCGCTCGCAATAACGATTCTCAAATCGGGCTTGAGCGCCCGTAAAATTTTTATCGTCTCTTCCCCGCCACGCGAGGGCATCATCATATCCGTCAGGAGCAGCTCTATTGTGTTTTGACGTTCGCGGAAGATTTCCTCAGCCTCAATGCCGTTCGTCGCCGTAAGCACCTTGTACCCGTACGTTTCCAGCGTGCCTTTCGTGATTTGGCGAATCGCGATTTCATCATCCACCACTAAGATGGTTTCCCCGTTGCCGGAGGGAAGGTTTGCGATGAAACTTTCTTTTTTCTGCTCGTCCGGCGTTATGCCCGCCGGCAAATATATTTTGAACGCCGTCCCTTTCCCCGGTTCGCTATACACGTTGATAAATCCGCCGTGCGATTTGACAATGCCCATCACCGTCGAAAGCCCCAGCCCGGTCCCTTTCCCGATTCCTTTTGTAGTAAAAAACGGCTCGAAGATTTTTTCCATGACATCCCTTGTCATCCCGATCCCCGTATCGGCGACCATAAATGCAACATACGCTCCTGCTTTCGCTTGCGGGTGAAGTCTCGCGTATTCTTCATTAAATCTCGTGTTTTCTACTGCAAGGGTAAGAGTTCCTCCCTCCGGCATAGCGTCGCGCGCGTTGACGCAAAGATTGAGAAGCACCTGATGCAGCTGGGTCGGATCTGCAGGAACCATCCACGAATCTTTTTGAATGGTTGTTTTGAGCGCAATATCCTTAGGAAATGTTTCGCGGATAATGCTTTCCAATTCTCTGATAAAATGTTTCGGTTGGAGAGGTTCTTTTTTTCCTTCCGCTCCGCGCGCAAATGTCAGCACCTGCCGAACGATGCCTGAGGCGCGTTTTGCAGCTCCTTCAAGCGTATCCAATAACTTCTGCCCTCCCTCGTCAATCATCTTGTTCTTCAGGATTTGCACTGCGAGTAAAATCGGGGAGAGAACATTATTGAGATCATGGGCAATGCCGCTCGCGAGCGTCCCCAGACTTTCAAGCCGCTGGGTGCGGAGAAATTGCATTTGCAGCTTCACGCGTTCAGTAATATCGGTGTTGATGAGAAGGATTGATTTCGGGAATCCTTCATGGTCGCGAAGGAGAGTCCACCTGCTATCAACGATAACTGTTTTAGTATCTTTCCGCGATTGATGAAGCTCACCCAGCCATTCCCCTTTTTCAAGAACGCTGCGCTGCGCTTCGATATGTTCAGGCGAGTGCTCCCGGTAAAATACATCGGCAACATTCTTTCCGAGGATTTCCTCTTTCCGCCATCCATAAACAATCTCGGAACTTTTATTCGAATAGGTTATTTTCCCTTCAATATCGCATACGACAATCGCATCACGTGCTGTTTCGATAAGCGCAGCCTGGTCCTGTATTCGCTCTTCCGCATGCTTGCGCTCGGTGATATTGGTGAATACCGTAAATGTTCCTGAGAATTTCCCGTTTTCAAAAATCGGGCTGCCGCTGACAAGGAAGAAATTACGCGTTCCATCTTTTCGTATCAATTGCAGCTCGTACCGGTCCGCAATACCTCGCATTCTTCGTTCGTCTGCCGCATGCACAAGTTGATGCAAATTGGAAGGCACAAGAAACGACCAGTGCTTGCCGATAAGCTCTTCTGCTGTATAGTTCAGCTGCGACGTGATAGCGGGGTTCACGTACGTAATGTTCCCCCGTTCATCGAACACGGTAATCCCTTCCACCATCGTTTGAATCAAGTTTTCGTTGAAGTCTTTTAGCTTGCGAAGCGATTCATTGCTCGAACGCAATTCCGCGGTGCGTTCCAGCACGCGATGCTCTAATTCATCGCGGGCAGCTTGAAGCTCAACGGTTTTCCGGTTAAGCTCATGCGTTCGTTCGGTAACGAGCGATTCAAGTTTTTTCTTTTGCGCGCTGATGGAGCGAATACGTATCCGGTATGTTACGTATGTTATCGCGAGAATGGAGAGTACCGCTGAAATCCTGAACCACAGCGTTTTGTAAAATGGCGGCGTAATATGAATGACAATTGATTTCCCCGTTTCATTCCATTTCCCGTCATTGTTCGAGCCCTTAAACCGAAAAACATACTCTCCGGGATCTAAATTTGTGTAGCTCGTGTAACGTCTTCCGCCCGAATAAATCCAATCGAAATCGAACCCTTCCATTTTGTAGGCGTACTGGTTTTTCTGAGAAGCGGCGTAATCGAGAGCGGCAAATTCTATGGAGAAGAAATTGTCTTCGTACGTCAGAGCAATTTCCTCGATTGAGGAAATATCTCTCTCAAACTTCATCGGCTTATCAAATTTCTTGAATTGCGTAAGCACGATAGCAGGGACGTAGGGATTATCCTGGATATTATCAGGATAGAAGCTGTTCATGCCATTAATGCCTCCAAAGAACATTTCACCATCCTTCGTTTTACAAAACGCGCCCCGAATGAACTCGCTGCTTTGCAAACCGTCGGTAAAATCATACGTGCGAATTTGAAGCGTTGCGGGATCGAGCTTCGCCAATCCCTTGTTTGTGCTTATCCAGAGATTCCTGTTTCCATCCTCCAGGATACCATTGATCCTGTTATTCGGGAGTCCCTCCTTCTCAGTAAAATGTGTAAACGTTCGTTTTACTCTGTCAAATTTATTAAGTCCGCCGCTGTATGTGCCAAACCAGAGGGTTCCTCGTCTTTCACCTTGTTGCGGCTCCGTCTCGTACACGACGGTAATCGTTCTATTATTGATGCTGCCGGAATCCTGCGGATTGTACGCGTATCGGTCAAAGTCCCCCGTAGCGCGGTTGAAAGCATTCAACGCCCCGATCGCAGTACCAACCCAGAGCGTCCCTTCCCGGTCTTCATACAACGACCACACTAATCGGGAGCTCAGGCTCCGAGGATTTGCTGGGTCGGGCAGGTATCGTCTAAATTCTTTTCTTGCTCTGTTATAAGAGTTCAACCCGCTGTCGGTGCCAATCCAAAGCGTACCGAAACGATCTTCTACCATGCAATTCACGAGACCGTAGCTCAAACTTTTTGTGTTGCCATTTGAGTGAAGAAATCGCGTGAATGTATTTGTGCGCTTATCGAACGAGTTAAGACCGTTCTGTGCCCCAATCCAGAGAGTTCCGCTTTTATCTTCATAAATTGACGTGATAGAATTATGGCTAAGGCTGCGCGGATTCTCAGGCTGATGTTTGAAATATGTGGTACGGTCATTGTTCCTGTCATACCTGTTCAACCCGCTCTCTTGCGTGCCTATCCAGAGTATTCCCTCCCCGTCTTCAAGAATTGACGTTACGGAATTACCGCTTAGCCCTCGAGGGGAAGCGGGGTTATAATGATAATAACGGAACTTTTGTTTTGCGCGATTGTATTTGTTCACTCCACCTCCCTGTGTCCCTATCCAGATTGTGCCGGAGCGGTCTTCAAATACAACGCTGACGTTATTGTGACTTAAACTTTTCGGGTCGGATGGATTATGTTCAAGACGAAGCGCCTTTCTTGATTTTTTATCGAAAAGATTAAGATGCCCGCTCGCCGTAGTTATCCAAATCATTCCATGCGAATCTTCTTTGAGGGTACTAATGCTGTTCTCGCTTAACGAGTAAGAATTGCTCGGTGAGTGTGCGTAACGGGTAAAGGTTGTTCTTCGTTCATCGAATCTTGTCAATCCCTGTGTCGTGCCAACCCATAACGCGCCTTCGCGCTCCTGAATTATTGATGTGATGATATTACCTGAAAGGCTGTTAGTTTCGTTTTCATACCGCCGGAACTGGGTGAACTTGCCCTCTCGCTTCTCCAATTTGTTCAAGCCATCCATTGTGCCGATCCAGAGATTGCCGTCATGACTTTCATGGATAACGGTAACGTAAGGATTGCTCAACCCAAGAGCATAGCGCGAAAGGTGATCGTTCTCGGCATCATATCGTCGTAAGCCATTTTGAGTTCCGAACCACAGCAACCCCGATTTGTCTTCAAAAATTACCGTTATGGCATTGCTTCCCGTTTCGCCTGAATCTTTTCCAACATGCTTGTAATGGGTGATGATTCCGGTACGAGGATCGAGCTGGTCTAACCCTCCCGATGTTCCTATCCATAGCTTGCCACGCTTATCTTCGAGGAACGAAGTAACAACGTCGCTGCTGAGACTGTTGGGAGAATCCTTTTTATAATTATAGTACGTGAATTGTTCGGTCGCTCTATCGAATTTGTTGATGCCGCCGATGCCGAGAAAAATCCAGATGTTGCCATTATGGTCTTCATACATCTGGTGCAGCGCGTTGCCTGCAATGGATGAAGCGCTTTGCGGATCGTGGCTATACACAGTGAAAGAATACCCATCGTATTTGTTCAAGCCGTCCTGCGTGCTGAACCAGATAAAACCAAGATGGTCCTGCAAAATCCACTGAACGTTGCTCTGGGAAAGCCCTTCCTCAATAGAAAGATGGTCGAAACGGAGAGCGTCAAATTGAGCGACAACCAACGAGGGTAGGCATAGCAATATAAAGACGAAAACAATCGCCGGAAAGGGAAACAACCTATTGCGTGCGGGGAGAGAGTTCATAAAGATATCGCCGGACTTGAACGGCGATACTAATATACGTGTAAAGCGGCTATTTGTTGTAAGGATAAGGAGAAAGAAGGGTTGGCAATACTGCTGTAATGTGATGAAGGTCACAAAAACCTGCATTCTGAACTTATTCCTTTCCCCTAGGCGCGCTTGGTTTTCTTCCTTTTTCTCTATACTATTATCTGGCTAATACATTGAAAAACCATTTCCTTTCTTAGAATATGCAGATACGCTATACGATATTCATTGTTGCTTTCTTAATCGTCAGTTCGATTCTCTCGTTCCGGTGCGAAGAGGCAGACGTTGAGGAGGCAGGCTCCATCACGCTCACCTCTCCGAATGGCGGGGAAAACTGGCAAATCGGAACGACACATTCCATCAAGTGGACGTCAACGAATATTTCGGGCGACGTTAAAATTGAAATTTCATCAGATAATGGAAATACTTTTTCCACCTTGATGAACGGAACGCCTAACGACGAAGAAGAGTCGTGGTACATCACCGGACCTGCTTCCACAAATGTTCTCCTTCGCATCTCCAGCCTCAGCGATAATACCATCTCCGATAACAGCGACGATATGTTTACCCTCTATGAAGTCATCACAGGTCCCACCAACCTGCAAGCTGCAGTAACGGCATCGCATGATATTACGCTAACGTGGCAGGATCAATCTCCCGGCGAAGAAGGGTTTATCGTCGAACGGAAAATCGGGGTTACGGGAGTTTGGGTAGAACGCGCGCGGGTTGGAGCGAATATCGTTACCTACAAAGATTCAAACCTCGCAACAAACAGGCAGTATTTTTACCGTGTGCGAGCATACGCTGCTACAGATATTTCCGGCGAAACAGCCAGCGCGTCGAAAATATTAGGATGGGTTCAACAGCAGAGCAATACAACACAAACGCTTCACGGTATCGCCTATGGAAACGCGAAAATTGCAGCAGCAGTTGGCGATAACGGAACAATCCTCCGGACAACTAACGGAGACGAGTGGAACATCGTAGCGAGCGGTACAACAGAGGCGCTCCACGCGGTTGCCTTTGCTACCGGGGACCACGGAGTAGCGGTTGGCGCCGGCGGAACAATCCTCAAAACGAGCGATGGCGGCGCAACGTGGATGAAGCAAACTGTCGGAGGAAGTAATTACACTTTTAAGGGAGTTGATTACGCGGCACTGAACGATGTCTATGCCGTCGGCTCGTGGAAGGGAATTGAATCGGATACATTGTACGGAACGATTTACCGCTCAACCGATGGCGGCGTAAACTGGGGAGCGTTATTTGACCAGCGATTTTACAATTTTGAAGATGTCTCCTTCACACAGCAAGATATTGGCTTTGTTGTAGGCAATGTAACAAATAGCAATCATGAAGCGATTTTCAAAACAACGAATCGGGGTCTCATTTGGTCGAAGCAATCAACAGAATCTACCCTGCCGCTTCTTGGTCTCCATTTTCTCAATTCAACAACGGGAACCGCGGTCGGGCTTTCAAGCACAATATTGAGAACAACAAACGGTGGAACGACATGGGCTGATGTCCCGTACTCGGTATTGACAACATTTCGCGGAGTCGCATTTGCCGATATTAACCGGGGAGTTATTGTCGGCAACAATGGATTCGTGCTGAGAACAACCGATGGTGGAGCAAGCTGGTTTCAACAATCAACCGGAAGCACGGAGCAATTTAACGCGCTCTATATGAATGATGCCAACACGCAAACCATTGTAGGAACCGGTGGCGTAATTGTGAAGACGGAGAATGGAGGAGCGCAGTAACCTTTATAGCAAATTGTAATTGAGAATTGTGAAGTAACTTCAAAGAAGTTCTGCACGTATCTTTGCGGATTAGTTTACAACTCGTAGAGCGTGAGAGATTAAATCTTCCTCGCTGTAGAAAAATGGTAGCGCCTATCAACGCAATTCAAAATAACTTCATGACGAACCATGCCCAACCTCCCCTTCCAAACAATAGATTGGAACACAATCCCAATCACAGAACATAAAGGCGAAACAGGAACAGCCTACTGGCAAACCGTGGAGCTTCCCGGACTGCGAATTAGAATCGTAGAATATTCAGCAGGGTATCTTGCAGACCACTGGTGCAAAAAAGGACACATCGTCCACTGTCTCGAAGGCGAGTTTATCACGGAACAGGAGAACGGGGAACGGCTTCTTCTAACGCAAGGAATGACCTACGTAGTTTCTGATGAATTAAGCTCGCACCGCTCTATCGCTGATAAACCGGTACGGCTGTTAATCGTGGATGGTGAGTTCTTGCAATACTCCGGCGGGTAATACACACGAGGAGAACTCTCTACGAGTTCTTGTAGAGAGTTCTTGTCGCGCTCTATAGGCTTTTCAAAACTTCTACTAAACTACCCGCCTTAAGGGGCGTATTTAGCTTTCGCACTCCTTTAGTGGGAATAAAAAGATTGTGTTCGTTTTCCATCAAAAAATTTTTTATCTTTCCCTTTCCACAGACCACCATAACGTTGCAGCTCATGAAAAACATTTTCCTCCCTATCGTTTGCATCATACTTCTCTTCAGCGCGCTTTCCGGAGAAGAGAAAAAAAATAAGCTGGTCGTCCTCATTGTCGGCGATCAATTATCGCAAGACCTCCTGTTGCGGTACTGTCCCTATTTTTCAGAAAAAGGATTTAACTTTCTGATGAAGCAGGGCGCGAATTTTACCAATTGCCGGTATGAATACGCGTACACGAAAACTGCGTGCGGGCACGCAAGTATTTCAACCGGAACAAACCCGGATTTGAACGGCATCGTAGGAAATTCCTGGTATGACCGGACAAAGAAAAAAAATGTCAATTGTGTCGGCGATGAGAATGTACAGACTGTCGGCGGGAAAAGCGGAGCCCGTTCGCCGCGCGCATTGCAAACATACGCGTTCGCGGATATGCTCAGGCTTTCTACCAACTTCCGCTCGAAAGTTATCGGGGTCTCCAATAAAGACCGGGCGGCTATTCTCACCGCGGGTAAATTCGGTACGGCATTTTGGACAGCAGGCTCGCCCTTTGTTACCTCAACATATTATATGAATGAGCTTCCTTCATGGGTTGCATCGTTTAACACATCCGGCATCTTTGAAAAGTATTTTGGCAAGCATTGGGAAGAATTGCAGCCTGAAATTGCCACGCGCATCTGTGATGACGATGAAAACCGGTACGAGTCCGGCAGCGCGGGAAATGGCAACGCGTTCCCCCGCATCATCCGGGGAAACGATACGACAACAGTCACCGATTCATATTATGATGCGCTCGATGGCTCGCCCTTCTCCACGGAAATCTTGTTTGAGTTTGCAAAAAAAGCCGTTCTTGCCGAATCGCTCGGCTCACGCGGCGTTACAGACATGCTCACTATTGGAATATCGGCAACGGACATTGTCGGTCACGAGTACGGTCCATACAGTCATGAGGTATTTGACAACTTGCTGCGAACAGATTCCTACCTTGCTGACTTTCTCTCGTTTTTAGATGAAAGGTTTGGATTATACAACTGTGTTATCGCTCTTTCTGCCGACCATGGCATCGCCCCCATTCCTGAATATATCCTCAAGAAAGATAGCAGGGCAGACGCAGGGAGAGTAAGCTCCGATAGCATTAAACGGTTTTCAGAACGCGTGCTTAGGAGCGTGTATGGAACAATGGATAGCGTGTGGGTAGAAAAAGTTGTTGAGTTCAATGTGTATCTCGGCAAGGATGCTCCACAACAGAAGGGCATTGCCATGAGCTCCGTACTGCAAACGCTGAAAGACTCGCTGATGAAATTGCCATTTATGGCAGCCGCGTTTACACAAACCGATTTACAGATGAACGCCGTTCCCGGTAAACTCTATGAACAGGCGCGTCTATCATATTTTCCCGCGCGCAGTGGAGACTTGATGGTAATTTTCAAGCCGTACTGGACTCTCGACGGCTCAACCACCGGCACCAATCACGGCTCGCCGTACGATTACGATACGCATGTTCCCTTAATCTTTTTTGGAAATAATGTCACCCCGGGAATGTACGCCGTGGAATCTTCTCCTACAGACCTTGCGCCAACCCTCGCCGCTCTGTTAGGAATTGAGTTTCCGCCATCAAGGACCGGGCGGGTGCTGCGGGAAGCGGTGAAGTAAAGATTACTTCGCCCACAAGCACCCTACAGGCAGAGCAAACAGGTTATTCCCGAAAGGGATAGTTTCCTTTCCTGTGTACAATACTATTCCACGAATAAATTTTTCTCCCAGAGCATAAGCAAGCGCTCGCAGTGAGTTAAAATCATCTCCCCGTACGCTCGCGCTCGATTTTATCTCTATCCCTACCACGGAGCCGTCTCGTCGCTCAAGAATAAGGTCTACTTCAACGCCGCTTGCTGTCCGAAAATAATATGCCGAAGGGCGTATGTTACTCCATGTGAGTTGCTTAAGAATTTCCATGACAACGAAATTTTCCATAATCTGTCCAAATTTCGCGCTATCCCGGAAATAGTAGTCCGCGTTCATTTCCAAAAGATGTGCCATGATGCCGGTATCGGTAAGATACATTTTGGGCGTCTTGATAAGTCGCTTACCGATATTTGCCGACCATGCCGGCAGCGTAACGATAAGAAATGCCGCTTCCAGCAAGCTTATGTAACGCCTAAGCGTCGTTTGAGGCAACTTGCTGCCGGAGGAAATATCGGCAATGTTAATTAAGCTGCCGGAACGAGAGGCAAGCAGAGTAAGAAGACGCGGCAACAACGAAAGCCCTTCGATATTGGAAAGTTCATGAACTTCTCGCTGCAAAATCGTGGTCAGGTATGAATGAAACCATGCTTCCCGCCGTTTACGGGTCGAGCGTTTATGTATTTCTGGATACCCGCCGCGAAGAACACGTCCCAACAGCCCTTCTCTTGGTTCCACCGCCGCGTGAAGACGACGAAAATCGGCGGTGAACACCGAGTCAATAAACCTGCCGCGGGACTCTTCCAGTTCGCTTTGCGAAAGGGGCCAAAGCGTCAGAATTTCCATCCTGCCAACGAGATATTCCGCTGAGCGCGGCAATGATAACACGTTCGCGGAGCCGGTCAATAAAAATTTTCCCGGCGCTCTTCTCTTATCTACTTGCGCTTTAATTGCAAGAAATAACTCCGGAACGCGCTGAACTTCATCAATGACTAAGGGAGTATCAAATCCTTCAAGAAATCCTACAGGGTCATGCTTTGCCCCTTCCAATACAGATGGATCATCCAGCGTAAGATAATGGGCTTTATGCTTTTGTTCTACAATCCATTGGGCAAGCGTGCTTTTCCCGGACTGTCGCGCTCCATTCAGCAGCACAACGGGCGTATCCGAAAGCGCAGAAAGAATTAGCGGTGTAATAGCTCTGTATATCATGGTTAAATATACAAAATATATGGTGGATAATCAACCATTAAGTGGAGGATTATCCACCGCAAAACACATCTAGCGTATTTGGTATTACACTCTGCTAATAGTTGCATTGAATATTCTACCCTATGTACGTAAGGAGCATGAAACCAATTTCAAATACGCTGATAAAAATGTGTATGCCCACGATTCGGTTCTATTAAAAAACTGTGCATAGCGATGGGTTTTATACCCATCGCTACAACGGCAATTTTATTTTTAGGGTAAGGCAGTGTATCACTTTTTCTATTTCCCCTCCGGCTTCAACTCCCACAGCACGTTTACGATTTTCCACTCGCCGTTCCATTTCGCGAGATGAAGATAATCAATCCAGCCCGAGGCAATAACTTTAGCGCTTGCTGCGCCGCGGTAAATATCTAATATCGTAACATCTTTTTGCTGCTGCTCTTTTGGAGTATCTTTGCCTCCGCCTCTACGCGTACTTTGCGTTAACGTCATCGCGCTCATCTGGCTGAGCCGGCTTCTATTGTTCGCATCCGCACTCACCATGCGCTTTGCAAGCTCCGGGTGCAACGCTTTTTCCATCCGTTCGCCGTTCCCTTCGTACCAACCCTCGATGTAATTCAATGCTGCTTGACGGATTCCTGCAGAGTCCTCTGCCGTTTGTGCTTGAGAGCGCGGGGCGAGGACAGCCATCAAAGAAAGCAAAATCAGTAATCGTAAATACATAAAAATTCCTTTGAATAAGTTAAAAAATTGGGTACGTCCTCTCCTATATACAGATTTAAAAATCGAAAGTTGCAGTAATCTCCCTTGCCCTCTGCACCTCCGCCTTCAATCACTCGCATCTCTTCCCCCCACACTTACGGTTCCCTGCCCTGTTAAACTCTCTTCAGGAGCGGCAGCCCCACTTCCTTCGCCACTGCCTCAGCAAGCTTCGTTCCTTCGCCGCTAAATTCCCAATAGTACAGTTGCTTAATAGGGTGATCGTTTCGAATTGCCTTGATGGAGTTACATGCCAATTCTTTTGCAAACCCCTTCCCCCGGTATTCGGGCAACACTAACGCGGAGCAAAGATAAACAGCTTCGAACGCTGCGTCATTGAGCGTATGTTCAAACAGTTCACGCTCGTTCAACTCCCCCCTGAGAAATTTATTCATCACTTCGTATGTAGTAGGAATAACAATCGTCCACGCAACCGGTCCCTCCTCCGTGCTTTTCTCCCCCGTTGTAGCCGGATGAATGTCGTGAAGAAGTTTGAGAACATTCTCATCAATTGAAAGCTGCTCGGGGTCATTCTTTACTTCAAAGAATTCCTCGGCAAGCTGGAGCATTCGGAGAAAATTTGGTGGTGGCATACCTTGAATACCTTGCGAAGGTTTATCTGTAAGCTACTTACTTACCTTTAATCTTCAAAATTTTTGTATTAACGAGCAAACCTTCCCAGGGTTAAGAAATCCCAAATTTCTTCCGCCTATTCCTGATGTAATCCACGAAAATAAACTCACCAAGATGGTCGAGCGTGGAGTAGTATGCCCTGCCGTGATTCGCCTTGGTAAGCTCTTCGACAAAATCAATCAGGTACGGGTCGCGGGCAACCATGAACGTGCTAATCGTTACCTTTTCTTTTCTGCACGTTACCGCTTCGTCGAGCGTTTTGTTGACGATGCGCGGGTCCAGCCCGATAGAGTTTTTATACAACCTGCCGCTGTCATCAAAAATGGCGGAGGGCTTGCCGTCCGTTATCATAAAAATTTGCTTGTTGACGTTTCCGCACCTGCGCAAGAGCTGTCGCGCAAGCTGCAAGCCGGCGCGTGTATTGGTATGATACGGACCGACATTAAGAAACGGCAATTCCGCAATGCTCATGAGTTTCGCTTCATCTCCAAAGACGACAAGCGCAAGGTAATCTTTCGGATATTTTTGCATAATCAGCTCCGAGAGCGCCATTGCGACTTGCTTCGCGGGGGTGATACGGTCTTCGCCATAGAGTATCATCGAGTGAGAAATATCCACCATCAGCACGGTCGCGCATGAGGTGGATTGCTCTGTTTCATACACCTCAAGGTCCTCTTCGCTTATCTGGAAATTATCAATGCCATCCCGCTTGAATGTGTTGGTAAGCGTGGCGGTAAGGTCAATGTTGGTAGCCTGCTCGCCGAACGTCCACTTTTTTGTTTCGCTGAGCCGGTTGACTCCCGCGCCTGTTGCCGGGTTTTCATGCGCGCCGATGCCCCCCTTTTTAAGCGATGAGAAAATTTCATTGAGTGCGTCTTTGCGCAAACGTTGGAGTCCGCGCGTGGTTAGCTGCAGCGAGCCGTCAATCTCTTCGACGATGCCGAGTTCTTTCAGCTTCTCGATTAAATCTTCGAGCGTCATGTTCTCATCAAAGATGCCGTATTGCCGCGCAAGCTCGCGCAGCCACTCAAGCGCTTCTTCCACGTCGCCGCTTGTTTTGATGACCATATAGCTAAACAGCTGCATCAAATTTTGCAGCCGCTGCTCGTCCGTGAGTGAGGTTGCTGTCCATTGAGAATATTCAAACGTCATACTATATAGGTAAGGAAGAAAAAGGGGAAAAGCAAAAAAAAGTACCGCGGAGTTGTGGGATGGTGGGATGGGGAGGGTGGGAGTATATTATAGAATGTAGAGTTGGAACGGAACTCTTCATAGTTTGGAATCCTGGCGCTTGGTAATGAATATTGGAGTTTGTGCATTTGAAGAAATTTAACTACTTTTTCTTTTGTGTATCCCCTATAGGAAACGCTATTTGCACAGCGCGTCAGCATAAATAGAGATTATTTGTAACTACTTATGGAGTGTCTATGAAAAAACTTACATTTTTGATTTTTCTCTTGTTCATTGGATGTAGTCCATCAGTTTTTCATGGTTATGTTGTTCAAAGAGACGTTCCGCAGAATCCATCTTTTGTTGTAATTCCTGCATCAGATTACTATGATGAAATAGCCTACGCAAACAAAATGGAGGCTTGTCTAATTCGTCTTGGATTAAAAGTTGTAACGAGACCAGGACAAAAATTTGTGGTAACCGAAAAAGGCACCGCAAAAGCTAATCTAAATAACGAAAATAGTGAAACAGAATTAAATGCGGGCGGTTTAGGTCGAACTGAAAAATATTGGGCTTTAGACAGCACTTCTGCTGATTATTATATACATAGTTTCTTAGAATTGCAGCAGATCAAAGTTGTTAAAAAAAGCACAAAAGAAGTATTGACAATCTTTTCTACAAATATCAAACCAAGACGAATGCGAACTAAAGAGGTATGGGAAAATCACGAGATATTGATTCATGATGCCTTTGAGAGTTTAGGCTTTTCTGTAAAAGCAATTGATACAGTAGAAACTGTTAAAAGAATTAAATAATTGAATACACGGTATTTATACTATGACAAAACAGGAAGTCATTGATAGAGTTAAAAAAAGCGCAAAAAAAGTTTATTAAAAAATTTAACGAGATTTCTGCTAAGAAAATTCGGAGTGCCTCCTCGGCTTACGAAAGGAGAAGAAAAAAACGTCTCCAGAATTTGAGCGGGAGCACTTGGCACAGGTATTTGCAAAAAATAGCAGCGGAAGAACTCTTAGATAATTTAGATGATAACTTTCTACAAGAGCTGCAAGCTCATCATATTGAGTGGATGGGTAAAGAATTCAATTGTTTAATGGAGGGAATAACTCTTAATATTCAACAGGCAAAATCGGTAGAAACCATTTTTGAACACATTAAATGGTTGAGAAACTTATACGGCGTAGCACAAGGTCGTAATACTTTCAAAAAAATGTGTGAGGTTTTAGAAAAGTTGGGCTCTATGTCGGAGAGAGAACTTGAAAAAATTCGTACAGAATTTAGGGAACTTCAACTTAAATTTCACCAAGTACCAGACCCAAACAGAGAACAATTATTTGTTGATGCAACGGCAAAATACTTTACCGAACTCAAAAAAATAAAGACAAAAAGGGGATATACATTTGCAAAAGCACTATATGATGTCAATAACGTCAAAAACTATATTCCCGATAAAGAGTTTAATGATGATTTTGATGCCATTCTGAATCACTACAAAAAGTGGAGGCGTAATAACAATATTTCGAGTATGGGTACGCCGTAATACCCCTAAATAGGTACACCGCAGTATACCAATTTACTCCTATTATATCAATATGTTGTCAGTGTTAAATTTAACTGTCAATATTAATTCTTTTTTTAGGAGTTCTATGAAACTGTCGCAAACAGCAGTATACACCTATGGCAATGCTATTATTCGATGGAAACGATCACTCGTTTATGATATTTTAGTAAGAAGATGTCGTTGTGTCACCCCACAGAAATCCCAATCTTACCCGTCAGAATGTACAAACAAGGATAACACAAGAAGAAAGTCAGTTGGCTACAGATTGTAGTCAACTGAAAATGCAGTCGGCAGATGGCAAGTTTTACCTCGCCAGCTTCGCCAAAGGGTCGGTACAATTTGTACCCTCCCTGAACTTATAGTGGTTTCAGTTATTCGAAAAATTAGAATAACTTAAAAAGCCCTGCGCTCTTCGGGGGACGGGACAGCCCACGGCTCGTAGAGGAGTCCCGTCCTACCTTTTTCATTTTGCATTGAATAATTTTGCATTGGTTACATCATCCCCACCGGGTCCATATCCACGGTGATGATAACGGATTTGCTTTTGCCTTGCGCGGTGCCGCGGTACTCGTGCAGCGTTCGCTCGACTGCGGTGTGCGCAATATGCCCGCTCGGGTCTTCGGATTTAAGAGCCTTGATGATGAGCTGCCAACGATAATAATTTTTAATTTTCTGTATCGCGGCGGGCGAAGGACCAAGCACGATAAACGTATGCCCGTATTTTTTGAGTATCGCGCGGAAGGCATCCGCAACATTCATCGTCAGGTCTTCGTGCTTGCCTTTGAACTCGATAAGCATTAATCGCGAAAACGGCGGGTAGTGTAGCTCTTCCCTTTGCTTCAATTCCTCCTCGTAAAACGATTTGAAGTCGTGCAGCAGCACATGGCGCAAGCACTCGTGCTGCGGGTGCGATGTTTGGATGACCACTTCCCCGGCAAGCTCGCCCCTACCGGAACGCCCGGCAACCTGCGTCAATAATTGAAACGTGCGTTCCGTCGCGCGAAAATCCGGCAGCAGCATTTGCGTATCTGCAGAGATTACGCCGACCAGCGTAACGCGCGAAAAATCCAATCCCTTGGCGACCATCTGCGTGCCAAGCAAAATGTCGGCTTCACCTTCGGCAAATTTCCTGAGCATCGCATCGTGCGAGCCTTTGCGCGTCGTCGTATCCATATCCATCCGTATCATTTTTGTTTTCGGAAAGAGCGCTTTTAATTCCTGCTCAACTCGCTGCGTGCCGAACCCACGCATGGAAAGGTCAACGCTTTTGCAGAGCGGGCAGAAATCGGGCGGCTTTTCCACCGCGCCGCAATAGTGGCAGCGCAAATGCTTCCTCGTAAAATGATAGGTGAGCGAGATGTTGCAATTCTTGCACATCGCCACATAGCCGCAGTCGGCGCACTCGATGTAGGGAGCGAAGCCTCGCCTGTTTTGCAGCAGGATGATTCCCTCTTTCTTCGCGAGTCGTTTTTCAATTTCCGTCTTCAATAAATCCGATACTGAGCTTCCCTCAAATTTTTTCTTCTCCTCTTTTGCCTTCACAGGGTCGGCTTCGTATTCCGCTTTTCTTTGGGCGCGAAACTCCTGGTACTTTTTTCGCCGCTCTTGAAGCATATCAACGATTTCGATTGGGGGGAGCTTGGCGTTGTCAACACGTTCAGGCAATTCCAGCAGCGTGTATTTGCCGGTCATTGCGTTGCTGTACGATTCAAAGGAGGGAGTCGCGGAGCCAAGCACAACAACAGCGCCGGCATGTTTCCCGCGAATCAGCGCGGCATCCCTGCCATGATAGCGCGGCGTCTTATCGAATTGCTTAAACGAAGGCTCATGCTCCTCATCTACCACAATCAAGCCGAGATGCTTGAGCGGAGCGAACAGTGCAGAGCGCGGACCAATCACAATAGAGTATTTTCCCTCTTTGGTATATCGCCACGCGTCAAACCGTTCCCCCGCAGACATTTTGCTGTGCAGAGCGATGACCTTTTCACCAAAATGCGCCTTGAATCGTCGAACGATTTGCGGCGTCAAAGAGATTTCGGGGACAAGAACGATTGCCGTTTTGCCGTCATTAAGCGCCTTGCGAATGATTTCAATATAGACTTGTGTTTTGCCGCTTCCTGTTACACCGTGGAGAAGAAATGCGCGGAACTCATTTTTTTTCACCGCGTCAATAACGGTTTCTACCGCGTGCTGTTGATGCGGGTTGAGAATAATATTTTGCGCGCCGAGCGCCGCGTCATACGGCTCGTACTCGTGGGTGCGCGCGACTTCTCGCTTTTGCAGCGAGAGCAGTCCCTTCTTTTTCATTGTTTGAATCGTGCTGGAGGAGACCCGCGCGCTTTTCAAAAACTGCGGCACCGATGGGGGCAACTGCC
>SCUC01000465.1 GCA_004322375.1 Bacteroidota bacterium | reverse complement strand
CGGCGTTACCGTTGACAATTCGTATGCGGAGATGCACACAACAATTTATTCGATTGCCGAATCGCCCCTCAATAAAGATATTATCTGGGTTGGAACGGATGACGGGAACGTGCAGATTACGCGAAACGGGGGGAAGCAATGGTCAAATGTTGTCGGCAATATCCAGGGATTGCCAAAGAATGCATGGGTTTCTTCCATTGAAGCAGGTCACTTCAACGAGGGAACTGCGTACGCGACATTCGATATGCACACATTCGGGGACATGAAGCCGTATGTATATCGAACGACTGATTACGGCGCTACCTGGGCGCCACTGATGCAAGAAGGAAATACCGTTCGCGGGTACGCGCATGTCGTTAAAGAAGACCTTGTGAATAAGGATTTACTCTTTGTAGGAACAGAGTTTGGGTTGTGGATTTCGCTCGATGGTGGAATGCAATGGGCGAGGTATGAAGGAGGAGATTTCCCATCCGTTGCCGTTCGCGATATGGTTATCCACCCGCGCGACCACGATTTGATTATCGGCACGCATGGCAGGGGGATATGGATTATTGATGACATTACGCCGATGCGCGCGTTAACCCGGGAAACACTCGCGCAAGATGTTGTTCTTATCCAGGCGAAATCTCCTGTGCAAGCGCTTCCGGCAGGAGGAGGCTGGGCAAACGGCGATGCAGTCTATGTGGGTCCCAATCCTACCGATGACGCCACGATTACCTACTATCAAAAAAAGCGTCACATCTTCGGCGACCTCAAGATTGAGGTATTCGATGAGAATGGCAATTCATTAGGAACGATACCGAGCAACAAGCGCCGCGGGCTATGCCGAACAACATGGTCAATGCGGTTGAAAGCTCCGAAAGTTCCAACGGCTGCTAACGCGGCATTTGGCGCAGCGGTTGGTCCCCGCGTTCTCCCCGGAACATACACGGTAAAGATGACGAAGGATAAGAACGTCTATATGCAAACCCTCAACATTGTTCCAGACCCGCGGTCGAAGCACACGTTACAAGACCGGAAAGAACAATTTGCTCTTTCGATGAAGGTCTATAACCTGCTGGAAGATATGACCTTCACCGTTGATAAAATTAATAATGTTCGATTAAAGCTTGATGAGCTATCCTCGAAGCTTCCCCCGGAGGAACCCCTTGCAGCGCGGTTGAAAGACGCGTCGAAAGCTGCGGATGAATACCGGAAGAAAATTGTCGCGACAAAAGAAGGAGGAATGATTACCGGCGAGGAGCGGCTGCGGGAATTTCTCGTTGACCTTTATTACGGGGTAGTGTTTTATGAAGGGAAGCCCTCTCAAACGCAGGCAGAGCGTTCGAACGCTCTTGCGAAAGAGTTGAATGATGTTGAGAAAGACTTCGATGCATGGGGCGCGAAAGAAATTGAAGATTTAAATTCGATGTTACAGCAAAAGAACCTCGATGTTATCAAGCCTCTTAAGCGCGAAGACTGGCAGAAATAAATGACGCCAGCAATATAGTTCTATTGTTATTGTTGCTGAAAGCCGGCTACTGTTAGTAGTCGGCTTTTTTTTATTTACTTGAGTTGAGTGGCTTTGTAGCAGTCTTAGCATGATAGTAATTGCGAAAGTTTTTCCACTTTGAAAAGTCGGTTCTACTATTCTTTTTCGATAATTACCGCATCCATTGAATCTACTGAACTCATCTCTCTACGAGGTTATAGAGCCAACTCCTTCTCTTACAAAGAGAAGGGGAGCGCAAATGAGTAAGGAAAGGCTTGATATATATTTGCTCTCTTTTGTGTTACATAGAATATTTATTCAAGTTGACCGTTCTTCAAAATGAGTAAAATTAAAGCACAACTGCATAACCGTAAACGGTCACGCTATGAAATTTCCAAGTCCGATAAATCAAACTATGTCTAATTAGTCCTGTTTACAGGACTTGAATAAATTTAGCGTTATCATTTATGGCTTACAGCCCGTAGGGTAACGCTGCAGATAACGGTCAACTTTGAAAAGTTTGAAAACTTTGCAATTTGTGGTATGAGTTTGCAAAGTTGCAAAGTGCGGAAAACATCATTTTTCTCTCAAAATGCATCATCTGCCATCCGCCATCTGCCAATATTGGTATGTGTTGGCAGATGGCAGATTCAGTAAATTTAGAAATAAATACATTCTATACGAGGGAAGCTGCCAATATCTTTCTATCCTACCTTTCTTCTCAATAATGATAATTGACATTTTTCTTAATTCTCAGTATTGAAAAATAATAAGATAAAATTATCTGATTTCATGTAGATTCCGTAAATAAATTTTGGAACGAGATTTGTTCTAGACAAAAAAGTCTTATTTGAAATTATACCAATTGATATAAGTACAGTTATCCCGTTATTCGAATGTTACTAAAAAGAAAACTCTTAGGTTGTCATATTGAATTTTGCCCTTATACAACAACTGATTGAAGCAAGGAAAAGTCTCTAATGATCCGGATTTACCTTATTGCCGTTGCATTGCTTTTCTCTGTCATTTCAATGCACGCTCAACAAGCGGAAGATTATTTTAAGCAGAACTGCGTCAGTTGCCACACGATTGGCGGCGGAAGGTTAACCGGTCCTGACCTGAAGAATGTCGCCCAGCGTAAAGATCGCGCGTGGCTGACAAAATTTTTAATGGATCCAAAAGGAATGATTGAATCCGGCGACCCGTACGCGTTAGAATTACAGAAAAGCTCCCGCGGCGCAATCATGCCGACGATTGTGGGTATGAACAAAGCGAGCGCCGAAGCCCTTCTCGATTTGATTGAAGCCGAGTCGAAGCTGGAGAAATCGAAGTTTATGGGAATGCAGTTGAGCGACCGGCCTCTCACCGCCGCCGACATCGCGCTCGGTCAATCCATTTTTACCGGTGAAACACGATTGAAAAACGGTGGACCGCAGTGCAATTCCTGTCATGGCGTTCGCGGGCTTGGCGGATTCGGTGGAGGCTCATTAGCTCCTGATTTAACGACCGTGTTTGAGCGGTATGAAGGACGCAAAACCCTTTCCGTGTGGCTTTCTGCTCCCGCAACGCCGACGATGCAATCGGTATTTAAGCAACAACAATTAGAGCCGGACGAAGTGCTTGCATTAACGGCGTTCTTCCAGCATACGCTTCAGCGAAGCCCAGAAGATGGGGCAACAGCAAGGTTAAATTTTGTTCTTATCGGATTGGGAGGAGCGTTGCTGATGCTTGGCGTTTTTGATGTTGTGTGGGGCAAACGGTTTAGAGGCGTGCGGGGTAATTTAGTAAAGAAAAAGAGATCGGAACTTCTTCATGAGTAATACTGACAATAATCATTGGATAAAAGATGAAACTGATGCAAAGCTGCGAAGCTGGGAAGAGTTTTATCGCAACAGGTGGCAGCACGATAAAGTCGTTCGCAGCACGCATGGCGTCAATTGCACGGGAAGCTGCACATGGATGATTCATGTGAAGGATGGAATCGTTACCTGGGAAATGCAAGGGCTCGATTATCCCACCTTAGAAAAGGGCTTGCCTCCGTATGAACCAAGAGGCTGCCAGAGGGGAATATCGTTCTCATGGTATTTGTATAGCCCCCTGCGTGTAAAGTATCCTTATATACGGGGCGCATTATTAGATTTATGGAAGAAAGCCCGCGCAGAGCATGACGATCCTGTAGATGCATGGAAATCGTTAGTGACGAATCCTGAAAGCCGGGAGCGTTG
>SCUC01000464.1 GCA_004322375.1 Bacteroidota bacterium | reverse complement strand
TATCTTGGCATAAATCTGTTCTAATAACTGGTGTTTTTATCATGGCTTTTTAGAATATATAACCACTTCCTTGATTTTTAAATTCCTCTGCTTTTTCCTTAACCTGACAGCATTGGGATTAAGGGGTGTGTTAAACATAAGGTGTTTTAAAATCGCGTTTATAGAAGATTCTCAAGACATAAGTGCGTGGCTCTTATTGCGATGTACCATCCTGATAATCCCGTTTCATTGCTCTGTACAATCGCATAGCCTTTTTGAATTGTTGAGTCATCCGTTTATAATCGCTCAACGTGAGAGAAACCATGCCTATGTCAACATCATGCAGCAAATACAATAATTCTTCATGATCTCGATATGCGCAAATGAGCTGCTCCCGCGTAACGGGTAAATGCGACTCCGGGTCTTCGAGAATTTTCTTGCCCTGCACGAGTTTAGGATTAAACCAAACATGCAGGGCGAGAGTCAGTTTTTTTCTTGGGCTTTCGTTAGCTCGCTCGCGTTGAGGATTTCACCCGCAAGCTCGGCAATGACAGCTTTACTCAGTCGCTTGAGGCACTCTTCGTGAATGCCAACCCGCGACCCTACTCGTGGAATGCTATAGCTCTGTGTTTTAAATTGGATATGGTTATTTTTCTTATCCTTGAAATTTTCCCATCCCTTCAGTCCGAATTTTACCAGTTCAACATTTTTACCATGGACGTTGACCGAAATATCGGGCGCGCCGGAACTGCCGGCATTGCTTACGGCGAATTGGGTTTGAGTATCCTCAATCGCGCTCAAGAGAACACCATCTACAACGCCAAGATGGAATATTGTTTTTGGTTCTTGCGTATCGCACGCAAGCGAATACACGCGCGTTTCATCTATGTCTAATGCAAATATCATCTGTTGGTTAATTGGTTAGTGGTTAGTAGTGCGTAATAATATTGCACTTTGTACTTTGTTCTTGGTTCTTAGTTCTACGTATGCCTCCTTTGCTCCTCTGCGCCCTCACTCCTCCGCCCCCTGCTCCTCTCGCAGCGTAGCGAAGATCCGCCTCTGGCGGATGCACCCCCGCTCCCCCGCCCCTCTGCCCAAATCCCATATCCCACATCGCACATCTCACGACATATCGCTCACTGCTCTATGCTCATATCACACATCACATATCTCATATCCAGTATCGTAAATCCAGCAACTACGATTGCACAATGCTCACAAAATCATCCCCCGAATTTTGGTTGAACCTGAGCGGGACTTGATATGTGAGAATGCCGGAACGGTCGCCGTGGTCTGCATCAACGTACTGCGCTTTAGGGAACGTGAACGTAGTTTTATTTCCGTTCGTACCGCCCACGGTGATCGTGACTTGTCCTTCCGTGCCTGCAATGACTCGTGAGACAAAATCGTGAGATGACAGGGTTTCAATTTCGGGGTCGAATGAACCGTTGGGTTTTCTGCCTGTCAGCATAAATCCGAGAATACTCCCGGCACTGTTGACATCGGGTCGTTCGGCAATCACGTTGTTTGGCGACCACTCGAACTTTGATAGTACTGCCGCAAAGCCATGAGTGGTGAAGGATGCTGATTCGACAATCGGCGGAAGTGTTGCAACATACGTTTGTGTTCCGGGACTTGCATCTGCCGGACCACTGTATTTCCCCTTAAAAGAAAATTCATAGTAACCGATTTTCCCCGCCTCTAGTGAAACCTTGAAGTTCCCTATACACCCTGCAACAACGAATTTTATGTTATCTAAGTATGCCTCAATTGTACATGATTTTGCAGGACCGTAAAAGCCGGCTCCAGGTGAAGAAGAGATTGGAGCGTACGTTACATTTGTTGAGGGAGTCGCTGTTTCGGAAAACCCGCACGCTTGCAGCGCCGCGCCCAGCGGCGTATAAATTTGTCCTGAGCCTGCATTTGCGCTTCCGTTTGTTTTGATTTCGGTTTTGAACGTCAGCTCAATCCAACGCTTGCCGATTACATGCGCAAGCTGGTCAAGCGTGGAGCGGTTAGCATTTCGTTCATTCTTCTCCGCTCCAATCTTCACTTTAACATCTTCCGCAAGGAGAAAATCGGTAGCACCGGGAACAACGGCAGTTCCTTGCGTGCCTTCGGTTTTAATTCCGAGAACAATTTTTTCTTTGAGTTTAGGCATAGTTCTGTTTCCTGTTTCCTGTTTCCGGTTTTTAGTTTTTAGTTTTTTGGTTTATAGTTTATTATTTGTCACTTGATATTGTTGCAGTGGGACTAATTGCACTTCTTATCCCGCCTTGCGGGCTCTCCTACGCCCCCCTGCTCGCCGCTTGTATCCCATATCCCACATCACATATCACACATCCCACATCAAGCCAACTGAATTCTTCCCGTCACAACAAACGGTACTTCAAAAACGACGAACGTATTTGAATGAATATACTGCGGTCTTCTTCCGCCTTGCAGCGAAACGGTGAGAAGCGTTCCTTCATAGCTCGATGGCGCAAGACGATGCTTGATGACGGTTTCAACATCATTGATGGCATTATTGTAGCTTGTACGTCCGGCGTTCTTGTTTAGCTCGAAGGCAAGCTGAACAAGAACTTCAAGCTCGTAATCGAGAATGGAGTTCACTTTAAGCGATGCGTTTCTTACAGACCCAAGCTGGATTGAATACGCGCCGTTAAAAGTAGATGCTGCTTGCGTTCGGGATAGCTCGACCTGCTCGCTTTCCTTTAACGCGTTGTATGTCATTCCTGAAAGAGTTGTATCGAGCAATGTTTTGAAATTGCTATGGATTGTTTTCCAGATGAGATCGGTCGGCATTAGCGTACAAGCCTCAACGTTGCGTGTTGTTCTTCGTTGCCGGTGGCGTCAATTATGCCATCGTCATCCGTATCGAAGGGAAAACGGATGGAATCAAGCGCGCCGGTATATGCGCTGAGAGCTTGTTGCCGGCGGATATCCCACACGTCATTGATTTCAAGCATGAAATCTGTAAAGAGTAAAACAAATGTTCCGTAACAAATAACATCGTCCCACATGGTGTCAACGCAGAAGACGGTATAAGTGAGCGATGGATTAGCACCGGATGGAGTCGAAACGCATCTCACCCAGCGATAGCTTTCAACAAACTGAACCGATTGCTCACCTATAGTTGTGAGCGTAATGCTTGCGCCGGAAATATCCTTCCAGCTTGTATCATCGGAAGCAGGTTTCTCGATTTTGTTGGAGCCTTGCAATTTGATAACCCAATTCGTTCCGGCAATTGATAGTGCATTAACGACAAACCTTCTCTGCCAGTTGAGCATGAACGCTTCTCCAGTTGTTGCTTCAGTTTCGGTCACAGAAGTAAGCGGTTCATGCGTTGTTGCTGTCTCTGGTCGCTTGAGGTCGAGCGGAATCATACAGAGACGCGAGTCAATGTTTCGGTTGTGCAGTTCGTTCAGTAACATATCGAACGCTTTATCAATCTGCGTCTGATAATTCTGTTGGCTTCCCCAAAGCTGGTTCGCCAGATTAGGATAGAACTTTTTTAGGTCTGTATCTTTTATGTGGTTTTTTAGCATTTCTTAGTCTGAGGGTTGACAGTTGGCTAGTTAGCGGGTAGTGGTTTCTCGTTTTTCGTTTTTCGTTTCAAGTCTTAGTTTTCAGGACGAGACAGGCTTCATGGTTTAGGCTTACAGCCCGTAGGGTTTCACGTTTCAGATTTCAGGTTTCAAGACTTTTGGTTAAACTATTTGGGTGATAAAATTATTTGCTTGAAACATGAAGCCTGAAACATGAAACATTTCTCACCGCTCACCGACATCAGTTCCTGCTTTTATACCGCTTATACGGATATGGTTGAATTCCAAAAGAAAATTTTCCTACAGAGACTTGAGCATAATCCCGCCGCGCGATAATAACTCGCATCTGGTCTGCGCCAAAGGGAATATTTTCTACTTTTGGGCTGCGCAAGGTAATGCACTTTAATCCTCCGGCAGAATTAGTAACAATAACGGAATCAACATACTGCGCGTATTTATTCGTACCGCTTGCTGTATATTCGACATAGACATCCGCTTCAAGCGTATCATTTGCCGAGATGTATATTCCAAACCAGTCGTATTCATCCAGCTTGATTACTTTCATCGTATCGGCTGCGTTCACTGTCGCGTCTTTGTTGGTCATCAAGGGAATGATTGCATTATCTCCTCCTGCGAACGCTGTTGATTGAAGCAAAGGAAACAAAATAATTGTAATCAATAAGAATGTTAGAATGTTTTTCATGTTAGTCCTTATATGGTTTCTTAGGTTGTGGTAATAGGTTATAGGTTATAGGTTATTGGTTATTGGTTATTGGTCATTGGTCATTGGCAATTAGCAGTTGGCAATTGGCAATTCATCGTTCGTACTTTGTCGAAGTGTAGCGCCTACCCACGGCTTATAGAGTAGGAAATGACAAGCTCCTATAGTTTATGGAGTCACCCTAATGACAAATGACGAATAACTAATAACAGAGAACATTTTTTTAATTTTTACTTTTGACTTTTTACTTGTTATCGGAAAAGCATTTCTTCAATGTCGCCGTTTTGAACAGCATGTTCAAGCATGTCAAGTGCAGTTTCCCATGATTTCATCATCATGATATCGTTTTCGTTGTTGGGAAATATGAGCGGTGGTGAATTGATAGCCGGATTAACCTCACTGCTTCCATCGTTGTTCATTCGAACAATATCAGCATATGTGACAGAACCGTTAGAGTGCCGCGCCGGATACATATCTTCTGAAACAAAGACACTAACTGAATTCTCATCTGATATAAACTTGAATGCACCCAGTAAAAATCGTCCGGTGAACATCAAGCGGGTACGTAAGAACGAGCCCTCCTTATTCAGAAGGCGCTTAAAAGTCGAAGTAGCTACAGGAGAAAATCGTCTTCCCCGAATATCAACCTGGTTTTTGATATTCGATTGCAACTCTTGTACAAACAGCTTTCCAATCTCTTCAAATAATGCTCTCATGGTTTTTTGTTTCAGGTTTCAGGTTTCACGCTTCACAACTTACCATGTCTTTTTTACATGAAACGTGAAACTTGAAACGCTTGACTGAGAAAACCTCGCGTGATATTTTGGTAATGTGTTTTTATCTACTCGGTTCCTTAGACTGCGATGCCGCCCGCTTTTAGCCGCTCTTTGGAAACTCGCGCTTGATCAACAAGATACCCTTCGCTGGCAAGCCGGGCATTGAGCATTTCTGCTATCTGGAGAGGAACAAGCTGTGGCACACCGCGCTTCACAACGTAACAAACATCATTAACGGTAGCAGTTATCGTCGTTGGCTCACCCGGAAGAACAGGCATCAGCATCATCACTTTCTCTTGCTGTTCAAGATGCGTGAACGTTTTCGCTTGTATGCCGCCTGAGCTTCCCTGGACTTTCGGCAGAACGACTTCTGCTTTCATTTTGTTGTTCGGTCCCCCTTTTC
>SCUC01000463.1 GCA_004322375.1 Bacteroidota bacterium | reverse complement strand
CCTACTTTGTAGGGAAGGGCAAAACGAATCCCAGATAACCTGATGCAAGTTGTCGTGATGGGTAGAAAGGCGAGTTACTTCCTCATGCGAAGTCATCAACATGAATAACAATAGCAAGCCATTGATTGACCTCTGAATGACAAACCGCGAGAGTTTTCAGACAGTTTCGTTAAACTGTTTCGCATGTATGACAACAAGCGTTTGAGACAGTTTCCTTTATACACAGTAAGAATACCGAATCGCACTTATCCTACCTTCATCACTTCATGTACTTCTCCCATCGTTGTTTGCGCGACTTGCTTGGCGCGTGTTTCCCCGTCGTGGAGAATTTCTTTCACTTCGGAGAGACGGGATTCATAGTATGTCCGTTTTTCGCGAGCGGGCGCAAGGGCATCGGCAATTTTTGAGGCGCAGTTCATCTTACAATCAACGCAACCGAGCGCGCCGCTCCGGCACCCTGCTTCAACCTCCGGCACTTCCGCAGGATTGAATTTTTGGTGGTAGGTAAATACTAAGCATACTTCAGGTCGTCCGGGGTCGTTTCTTCTTACTTTCAATGGGTCAGTTACTGCGGTGCGCAGCCGTTTTTTAATTTCATCGGGAGAATCGGCAAGTAAAATCGTGTTGCCAGCCGATTTGCTCATTTTCATGTCGCCATTGAGCCCAGGAAGCCGTGCAAACTTTGTGAGCTTGGCTTCCGGCTCGGGGAAAACTTCACCCCACTGTGTGTTGAATCGCCGCGCAATTTCGCGGGTGATTTCGATGTGAGGAACCTGATCTTCTCCCACAGGCACCACATTTCCTTTATACAACAGAATGTCTGCGGCTTGAAGTACCGGATAGCCCAAATGCCCGTATGTTACGTTTTCGATATTGAGGTCTCGAATTTGGTCTTTGAGCGTCGGATTTCGTTCTAACCGGGCGCTTGTGATCAGCATCGAGAAAATCAAATGCAATTCCGTGTGCTCTTTTATTTGCGACTGCCTGAACATCGGGCTTTTCACGGGATCGAGCCCTACTGCGAGCCAGTCAATCAACATGTCAAGTGAGTTTTGATAAATCTCAGATGAATCGAGATTGGTGGTAAGCGCGTGGTAATCCGCGATAAGGTGGAAGTTTTCATATTCATCTTGCAGCGCGACCCAATTTTCCAGCGCTCCGACTAAATGTCCGAGATGTAATTTTCCGGTTGGGCGCATGCCGCTGAGAATTCGTTTTTTCATTAGAGAGGAAATTTTGATAGTGATAAAGAAACGTGCCACTCACTGAATTTTACTGATCTCAAGTGAGTGGCACGGAAGAGTTTGTTAATTCATAAAGAGATATGGCTTCCAGCGCTCATCAATGGAGCCGACGAAATGCCGGATGAAGAAAAGGTGATGCGGTCTTGTCGGCTTACGTCCGAGGTGTAATTTCGCCTCTTCCGGTGTTCTATCGCCCTTGCGGTTATTGCAGTGGACGCACGCTGCGACAAGGTTTTCCCATGTATCTTCGCCCCCACGCGCTTTTGGAACGATATGGTCAACAGTCAACATGGAGTCGCTGCGCCCGCAATACTGGCATCGGTGTCCATCGCGGCGGAGAATATTCTTTCGCGAGAGAATTATTTTTTTATAGGGTACGTGAATATAGACACTGAGCCTGACGATGCTCGGACAGGGCATGGAAACGGAAACGGAACGAAGGCGTTTCCCATCGCGAGAAGCGATGCATTCCGCCTTACCGAGATAAAGCAAGACTATCGCTTTCTTTACGTTGCAAATGCTTAACGGCTCATAGTTATTGTTGAGCAGTAACACCTTATTATTGAGGTCTTTATAAAAATCATGCCGTGCGCTGAAGACTGTTACTCCTGGTTATTAGTGGATGTTAGTAAAGCTATTGTTTCGGTTTCCCGTCAAGGTCACACTCGATTGTTTCTGCAGCGTTTAATGAAACAACGCCGGATTTAATCTTCGCAAGGTCGCCCACAATAAGGGCAAGCATCTTCGAAGTGTCAAGATATTGCTTTGCAACGCGCTGGACGTCATCCATGGATACGCGTTCGATATTTTGCAGGTAGGTCGCAAAATAATCGTCGGGCAAGCCGTACAGGACGATGCCCTGCAACGCGCCCGCGATTTGCCCGGGGGTTTCAAACGTAAGCGCGAACCCGCCGATGAGCCCGTTCTTGACGAATTTCAATTCGTCTTCGCTCATTCCCTGTTCCCGCATGAGATTGATTTCATAGAGGAGTTCCTTCAAGGAACTATCGGTTTTTTCGGTAACGACGGGAGCAGTAGCCACAAACGGTCCCGGGTTTTTGTAAAATGAAAACCCGCTGCGCGCGCCGTAGGTATAGCCATGTTTTTCCCGCAAGTTCATGTTAATCCTGCTGCTAAACTGACCGCCTAACATCCGGTTCATCGTCAAGACCGGAAAAAAGTCCGGCGTATTTCTTGAAAGAGCAGGATACCCGACACGAATTTCCGACTGAGCGGCGCCGGGCTTGTCTATCAGATAAATGCGCATTTTATCAATAACAGGAGCGGAAGTTAATGTCAACGGGGAGACATCTTTTTTAGCCCATGCTTGAAGGCTTGCCTCCAGCTTTGAGGCAATATCGGAAAGCTTCAGATCGCCGACGATAATTAAGGTTGCATTGGTTGGCGTGTAATACGTTTGATAGAATTTCATCAAATCATCGCGGGTCATCGCATTGATGGACGCTTCCGTGCCGAAAGAATTATTTCCATACGGGTGGTTCGAGCCGTACAACAAGAATGAAAAAGCGTTGTTCGCAATGGTGGCAGGCTGCGATTTTTGTTGAATGAGCGAAGTCAGGCGTTGTTTCTTTAACCGGTCGAACTCCTTCTCGGGAAAGCTGGGATTCAACAGAACATCGGAAAAGACAGCCAGCGCTCTATCAAGATGCTTGGAGAGCGCGTTGAGAGTCATGAACGAACCGTCTGTTCCGGCGTTCACATTGATGGATGCGCCCATGGATTCAAGTTCTTCAGAGATTGCAAGAGCGTCGCGGGTAGTTGTTCCTTCATCCAAAACGTCTGCTGTCATTGTCGCGAGTCCCGGCATAGTTACGGGGTCATGATCAGAGCCTGCCTGAACGACAAGGTTGAACGCGAAGGTGGGAAGCTCGTGCTGCTCAACCAGCCAAACCTGTAACCCGTTTGAGAGGGAAGTCTTTTGAATATCGGGTAAAGAAATTGCCGGAGCGGGTTTTGCATCGGGACGTTTGGTACGGTCTAGTTCATCAAAGCTCAGAGCGCTCATAACAATACATGTAGTTAGTACAGATGTAAGCAGAAAATATTTCATTAACGGTTTCATGGTTACTCTCCTTTCGTCACGGCTAATTCAGGTTTTCCTTCAGGCACAATGCTGAGGAGCATGTTCGGCTGCTCAAGATATTTTTTCGCCACGGAAAGCACTTCTTGTGTGGTAATGTCCTTATAGGTTTCCATTTGCTTATTGATATTCCCAGGATCTCCTGTATAGGAATAATAGGAAGCAAGATTCGTCGCTTTTCCTAACACGGTTTGTGCGCTGTTTATGATCTGGGCTTCGATTCCCGTTACCGCTTTCTCAATTTCTTTTTCGGTGACGCCATTTTGAAGAACGTCCGAGAGGATAGCCTTGACCGCAGAATACATTTCTGTCAACGATTTTTCCTGCTTTGCGGTAACAACGATTTGAAAGATACCGCCAATCTCTAACCCGCCCTGGAAAGCGTTGACCGATTGCGCGATTTGCTTTTCATACACCATTGATTTATAAAACCTGGAATTTTTTCCACTGCTGAGAATTCGGGCAAGAACGGTCATGACCGCGTCTTCACGGGTTTCCATCTGTGGGCTATGCCATGAGATGTATAACCGGGGGAGCTGAACTTTGTCTTCAAAGACTTCAATTTTTTGCTGACTCATCATGACGGGCATGTACGACGGTCGCTCGAATGATTTGCCCTGTGGAAATGAGCCGAAGTATTTTTCAATCATCGGTTTTACTTCAGATGAAGAAAAATCTCCCGAAAGGACAAGGCACGCGTTATTAGGAGCGTAGTACGTTCTAAAGAAATCCTTCACGTCTTCCATTGCGGCTGCGCTTAGGTCCTCCATGTAGCCGATGACGGGCCAACAATACGGATGCGATGGAGGAAGCATTGCTTTGGAAATTTTTTCATCTGCCGTGCCGTAGGGCTGGTTATCGACGCGCTGGCGGCGTTCATTCTTTACTACGTCGCGCTGGTTATCGAGCTTCTCCTGCGTCATGGCGGGAAGAAGGTAGCCCATTCTGTCCGACTCGAGATACAACGCAAGCTCAAGGTTGTTGCTGGGGACGACTTCGTAGTACGTTGTGCCGTCTTCCGTGGTGAAGCCGTTGATGTTCGCGCCGACTTCGGATAGCATCTTGAAGTGCTCATCATCGCCGACGTTTTGAGAGCCTTGAAACATCATGTGCTCAAAGAGATGAGCGAAGCCGGTTCGTTTCGGCTTTTCGTTCTTCGAGCCGACATGGTACATGACCACCGTCGCGACAATAGGCGCGGAATGGTCTTCGTGGAGAATGACGTTCATTCCGTTGGCAAGCTTGTATTGTTCAAAGTTGATGTTCAGTTGCGCAAACGTCATGGAATAAAGAATTAAAAAGCATGAGAAGCAAAGCAGAATTTTTTTCATTACCCGAATCTCACAAAAAGTTAAGGTTATGAGTTAATTATATCCTTAAAATGTAAAGATTTAAGCAGTCAGAAGCAAGTTTTTCACACGATTTGGGATATGAGATTTGCGATTTGAGCAAATTGTTCCTTTTGGTAAGTGGTTGTGCCTTTTGAGAGTTTCTCTACGAGCCGTTCTACGAACCGTAGGTAGGCAGGATGCAGGTTTCATGTTTCAGGATTCAAGAAAATGTGGAGTAAAGAAAACATAAGTAAATGACTTTTTTACATTTTCTTTCATTTTTTTGTTGAATTTCACAAAAAAGATTCTTATACTCAAGGGCGAAAGTGTATTTTTGCTGAATATGCCATTTCTTCGTTCAGCATCTTCAATTTTATCAATTTTGTATGGTTTAGGGAAAGGAAAAAGTATGATGTACCGTTCTACTGTTTTCTTGATGATTGTTATTGTATTGGTTGGTATCCCCGCGTTCAGTCAGATTATCGTGACGAGCGGCAGCGGCGGCAGCACTGAATCGAGCCAGCTTCGCTTCGGTGTAGGTATTGGAGGCATGAACGGGAACAAAGAGTTCGACGGGAATACCGATTTTCAAGCGCGAATATTTTTGCGGCATAATCACACCGAAAAGTTGCAAGGAGAATTAGGCTTAGGCTTCGGTTCGATTTCGGATTGGTTTTACCAAACGGACATTATCCCGTTCGATTACCGTTTGATTTATTCTCCTTCCTATTATGAACGATGGAGCCCGTACCTCTACGGCGGTTTTGGATTCATCGCGTACGATGTCATTCGTTCCGATTTAGAGCTTGTCCCGTATTATGCCGCGGCTCCGTATGACCGCGATGGGCTGACCGCGTATATCCCGTTAGGAGTTGGGATAGAATATGACGCGGAAGAAGGATTGGGGTTTGATTTCAATCTGGGGTACAACATTGCATTCTCGGATGACCTCAATGGAAGTCATGCCGATAGACCGAGCGACGCGTACTGGTCGTTCCTGTTCAG
>SCUC01000462.1 GCA_004322375.1 Bacteroidota bacterium | reverse complement strand
TTACCTCCGGTAAATCAAATGGTTTTTCAAATTCTACGTTAATTGCTTCGCTATGCCCCCCTATGGTTGGCACGCGAACGCACGTTGGTGAAATCCTGATTGTTTCATCACCGAATATTTTCTTCGTTTCAAACACCATTTTGTGCTCTTCGCGCGAATACCCGTCATCAGAAAATATATCTATATGCGGCAGCACGTTGAACGCAATAGGGTGCGGGAATTTTCGCTCGTATGAATCTTCTTCCTCCAGCTCGGCATGAAGCTGGTTTACCCCTTTTTGCCCTGCACCTGTAACCGACTGGTACGTTGACACAACAATTCGCCGCATCTTCCACTTATCATGAAGCGGCTTGAGAGCGACGCACATCTGAATCGTAGAACAGTTGGGATTTGCAATGATGCCTTTGTTGTGGAAAATTTCTTTTGCGTTCACCTCCGGCACAACAAGAGGAATTCCCTCCTCCATTCGAAACGCACTGCTGTTATCAACAACAATCGCTCCCGACTTTACTGCATGAGGAGCAAATTCCTTGCTGACCGATGCGCCGGCAGAGAACAACGCTATTTCTATTCCTTGAAAGCTATGCGGGGTCAGTTCCTCGACCGGAATTCTTTTTCCGTTGAACTCAACCATCTTTCCTATGGAACGAGCGGTTGCCAACGGGCGAAGTTTTCCTACGGGGAATTTTCGTTCCTCCAGAACCTGGATCATTTTTCTTCCGACTAAGCCTGTTGCTCCAACTACAGCGACGTCATATACCTTCATGTACTATTTTTCCCTTATCCTTGTTGAACAGTTTCTCGATTTCTGATAATAGAACATTCACTTCCATCAACCATGATTTCTGCGGGACGTTGGCGACCGTTGTAATTGGACGATAGCGCAAATCCGTAAGCGCCCGCGCACAATAATGCAAGGAAATCGCCGCGGTGTACTGCCGGTAAGGTCCGATCTTGCGCGAAGAAATCACCCGTTTCGCATAACGGACCTACAACGTCAACAAGTTCATGGGTTGATTGGTAAAGCGTAAGCGGCGCGATTTGATGATATGCCTGATACAGGCTCGGACGTATCAAATCGTTCATTCCCGCATCAACAATAATAAATTTTTTACCGCCGCTCTCCTTAATATATAAAACTTTTGTCAATAAAACGCCCGCGTGGGCAACTATCGAACGTCCCGGTTGAATGAGAATTCTACAGTTTGATTCCTTGAGAACAGGCAGGATAGATTTCAATAAATTCACCGTCGTAACGCCGCTATCCGTCTGGATGCCGTCATTCGGCAGAAGCGGATGGGACACAAAATCATGATATTGCACTCCAAAACCGCCTCCAAAATTCAAATCCTTTATGTCAATACCATACGAGCGAAGTTCTTGAATAAAAGCGACAACTTCGTTTGCGGCGTTCCGAAACGTTTCTGCATCTGTGATTTGCGAACCGATATGGCTGTGAATGCCAATTAACTTTATACCGGGAAACGCCGAAATGCGTTTTGCAATTTCAAGCGCCCGGTCGCGTTCAATCCCGAATTTGCTATGCTTATGCCCTGTGGAGGTATAGCGATGCGTTGGAGTTTGAATATCTAAATTTACCCTGAGCAGAATATTCGCCATCGTCCATGTTCGTTCCGCAATTTCGCTGATGACGTTGATTTCTTCCTCCGATTCGACATTAAACGAATGAATATTATTTCGTAACGCGAATTCAATTTCATCATCACCTTTTCCAACTCCGCTGAATGTGATTTTTTCCGGCAGGAATCCCGCTTCTATTGATAAAACCAGCTCGCCGATTGAGCCGGCATCGGCGCCTATCCCTTCGTTCGCTAGCAGCCTGAGGATTTCACGGTTGCCGTTTGCCTTTACTGCATAGCAGGAGAGATGCTCGATATCGTCAAATGTTCGTTCGATATGGCGGCAGTGATCAAGCAATGAGCTTTTGCTATAGACGTATAACGGCGTTCCAAATTGGCGTGCTACGTCTTCAAGGAATGTTTCTTCGCAATAGAGGCGGTTATCTCGATACCGAATTTCTTCCATTGACTGTTACCTTATCCGGGAAAGAACTCATTATGTAATGCCCGCACCGCCCGTTCTGCATCCTGCTCATCAACCACAATAGTAAGATTAATTTCGGATGCGCCTTCGGAAATCATCTCAATATTGATCTTCTCGTTTGCAAATGCAGAAAAAATTCTTGCCGCTACGCCGGGAGTTCGTTTCATCCCTTCTCCAACAATGCAAATGATTGCCTTGCTCCCTGCAACCCGTATTTCAGCGATAGCTTCAAGCTCTCGTTGAATCTCTGGAAGCCCCTTTTCATTATCAACTGTCAGTGAAACGCTTATTTCGGAAGTTGCGACAACATCAACACTTTTATGATATTGTGCAAAAACGGAAAATAGCTGGGCAAGAAACCCGTGCGCCATCAACATGCGCGACGATGCGACGTTCACCAGCGTTATCCCTTTCTTGCAAGCGATTGATTTTACCGTAAGCGCTTGCTGCGAAGCATCCTCCGCTTCAATGCTTTTCACGATCAACGTTCCTTCGTTTTCTGGACGACGGGAATTGAGAATCCGAACCGGGATGTTTTGCTTAATTGCAGGAAGAATTGTGCTAGGATGCAATACTTTAGCGCCAAAATAGGCAAGCTCCGATGCTTCATCGAATGTGAGCGTTTTGATGAGCCGCGCATTGCCCACCATTCGCGGGTCTGTCGTCATCATCCCGTCAACGTCTGTCCAAATCTGGATTTCCGCAG
>SCUC01000461.1 GCA_004322375.1 Bacteroidota bacterium | reverse complement strand
ACCACGCGGAAGAAGAGGGCGTCGAGTTTGTGATGCTGACCAATCCTGTTCGCATTATTGGAGATGCCAACAACTGGGTGAGCGGCATTGAATGCCAGAGGATGGAATTAGGCGAGCCTGATGACTCCGGAAGGAGAAAGCCTATCCCGGTCAAAGGTTCAGAGTATGTTATTCCTGTGCAAACGGTGATTGAAGCAGTTGGGCAAAAACCGAATCCCATTATTCAACAAACAACACAGGGACTCGACGTCGGCAAGCGCGGCACAGTTGTTGTGAATGAACAACAACGAACAAGCCGCGAAGGAATTTTTGCCGGCGGCGATTTATCCCGCGGCGGAGCAACAGTCATCCTTGCCATGCGTGATGGTAAGATAGCCGCGTCGGCTATTCACGAATATATATCTTCGAAGAAGAACGGAAACGGCAAGCGTGTGACTGTGCCATTCGCAGAAGTCGAGGTAGTAATTTCTCAATAAAAGGTTTTGAATGTCGTCTGCGTGCAATATTTTTGTGGTGAACCCCGGTTCTACTTCAACCAAGGTCGCCGTTGCACGCGGAGAGCATATTGAAAAACGAGAAACATTCAGGCACCCGGTGGAAGAATTACATGCATCCCCTGGAATTTGGGAACAATACCGGTTCCGGCTCGATTGTTGCAGAAGATGGGCGGAAGAGCATGTGGTTGAATGTTCGGCAGTGGTGACCCTTGGCGGGCTTCTTCGGCCTGTGCGCGGAGGGGTGTATCGTGTCAATGAACCAATGCTCCGGGATGCCCGCAATAATTTGCAAGGGGAACATGCCTCGAACCTTGGCTGCGCGCTGGCTCTCGATCTTGCCAGGCCATACAACGCTGAAGCGTTTATTGTTGATCCGGTTTCTGTTGACGAATTCGAGCCGCTCGCGTACTATTCAGGTCATCCTGCAATACGACGAAAGAGTCTTTCTCATGCGCTTAATATTCACGCTGTTGCGCGACGCGCGTCAGCTGCGCTGGGAATACCCTTGCAACAATCATCATTTATTGTGTGTCATCTTGGCGGCGGGATTTCTATCGCCCCGGTTCGCAACGGGGCAATCATTGATGTGAACGACGCTGCGAGCGATGGTCCCTTTTCGCCGGAACGAACAGGGGGGCTTCCGCTTCAGCAGTTTATTTCCCTGTTCTTTTCTCAACAATATACCGAGCCTGAGCTTCGACGATTCGTGATGGGCAACGGCGGGCTTGTCGCATACTTGAATACCAATTCCATTCTTACCGTTGAAAAACGAATCAGAGAAGGGGATACATACGCAAAAGAAGTATTGCAGGCAATGGCGTATCAGATAGCAAAAGAAATAGGCGCTATGGCGACAGTCCTCAACGGAACAATAGATACCATCGCGCTCACCGGCGGCAGCGCACGCTCTGAACTGTTAACTCATTGGATTGAAGAGCGCGTTGGCTTCATTGCTCCGGTTATTGTTTTTTCAGGCGATGACGAAATGCAGGCGCTAGCTTCTGCCGGGTTTCGCGCCCTTACAGGACAGGAACAGATACAAGAATATTAGCTATGATTAATAATTTTGACCAATTGCTTGAACGAGCTTCAACAATTCGCGGAAAGCGCGTTGTCGTTATTTTCCCGAATAATGAAGAAACGTTTTCGGCGATAGAAGACGCGTGCAAGATGAGATTAACTGAATTTGTTCTCGTCGGGGATGAAGAAACTATTGGAAAACGGTTTCTCCAATCCGGCGAGCTTGCATGCGGGATAAAAATCATTCATCAACCGACAATCCCGAAAGCGCTTCAGCACTCCATCGAACTGGTGAAGGATGGGTTGGGGGATATTCTTATGAAGGGGGGAGTTGATACATCGACAATGATGAAAGCGATATTGCAGGATGCGGCAGGCGTAAAAACGGGACGGCTGCTTTCGGATATTTTTATTATGGAATTTCCGCAGCGAACGGCTAACAGATTTATTATGATTACCGACGGCGGAATGACTCTGGCGCCGGATCTGAAAAACAAAATCGAGCTTATCAATAACGCCGTGAAAGTCGCACACGCGTTGGGGAACAAGGTTCCCAAGGTTGCCGTGCTTTCAGCGACGGAATTTGTATTACCGAATTTGCAATCAACGCTCGACGCGGCGGCTCTCTCGAAAATGAATGAGCGGGGGCAGATAAAAGGTTGCATCGTTGATGGTCCTTTTGCGCTCGATAATGCAATTTCAGAAGATGCGGCAGCCGAAAAGCGGTTGAATTCCCCTGTCGCGGGGAAGGCGGAAATTCTCATCGCCGCAAACATCGAATCGGCAAACAGCCTCGCGAAAAGCACGACCTATTTTGCCGGTTTACGACTAGCGCACGTCATTGTTGGGGGCGGGGTTCCGATTTTAATACCATCGCGAGCAGACCGGAGCGATGCAAAGCTGCTTTCAATCGCTCTGGGAATGATTATGAGCGAATATTATTCAACCATGAACTAATTTTCAATCACAATAAAGGAACATTATCATGTCCGCAGTTGCTGCAACTATTAATCACCGGGAATTGTATCGTCTGCCCTGGACGCTTCCCGATAATGCTATTTCATGGCTTGAGCCAACTTCGCAGTGCAATCTTTCCTGCGACGGGTGTTACCGCGAAAATGTCACCGGCAGCCATAAATCGCTGGAAGTTGTGAAGCAGGAATTGGAAATTTTCCAGCGGCTTCGCAATGCCGATGGTATCTCGATTGCCGGAGGCGATCCGCTTATGCATCCCAACATCGTGAAGATCGTTCAGATGGTGACAGATATGGGACTCAAGCCCATCATCAACACGAACGGCAACGTGCTGACCAAAGAGCTGCTGCGGGAATTGAAAAAGGCGGGAGTATATGGCTTCACGTTTCATGTGGATAGCAAGCAAGGGCGACCGAAATGGAAAAACAAAAATGAAATTGAGCTGAACGAGCTACGGCTGCAATACGCGGAAATGCTTGCCGAAGTCGGTGGGATTTCCTGCGCGTTCAACTCAACTGTGTATGAAGATACGCTCCAGTATGTTCCTGAGCTAACCGATTGGGCGGCGAAGCACATTGATATTGTGCAGGTAATGGTGTTCATTTTGTACCGCGCTGCAGTACCGAATCTTCCCTTCGATTGGTATGCGGGCGGGAAGAAAGTAAACATGGACTCCCTTGTCTATTCTTTTGTTGACCAGAAGAAGGTGGATTTGAGAGCGCCGGAAATCGTCGCGAAGATTCGCGAGCGGTTTCCCGAGTTTACGCCCTGCGCGTACTTGAACGGGACGGAGCAGGCGGATTCGTTCAAGTGGCTGCTCACGGGAAGAATAGGAACGAAAGAAAAGATTTTCGGGTATGTCGGTCCGAAGTTTTTAGAAATCATGCAGACGTTCCACCATCTTTTCAAAGGAAGATACCTTGCGTATGCCAAGCCGCAACTTACGCGTCTCGGTAAGACAATGCTTTTGCTTTCGCCGCTCGATAAGAAATTGAGAACGATTGCAAAGAGGTACCTCGGCTCGGTTTTTGTGGACCCGTTCAGCGTTTTCAAGCGGCTGCATTACCAATCGGTGATGATTATCCAGCCGGTGGATTTTATGCCGAATGGCTTGCAAAGCATGTGCGATGGTTGCCCCGACATAACAATATACAATGGTGAGCTTGTCTGGTCGTGCAGAATGGAGGAGCTAAAGCACTTCGGCTGCTGGATAAGAACGGTGCCGAAAGAGGAGACGGTAAGCGCGGTATAAGCAAATTACATTTGCAGCCCACGATTGAACTAGTGGGCTGCTTTGGTTATGATGATGAGGTAAGAGGCCGTATCAAAAAAAGGTGTATCCCTATGTATCTGAGGGTATGCGAAATCTATAAAAGTTTAGACTGATAAATCAATTCTACCAAGTCTGAAGTTTTCCAAACTTTCACTTTTGATTGTCTCTCAAAGTCTTTATCCTGAGACCATATTCCGTCGTTGTGGAATGAAAGAGCCAAGGCGATAAACGGAGAATCGTCCGGGTCAATCAAAGCCATAATTGACCATGCTTCTGGCATGAATGATGCAAATGTTGATGCGGATACAACTGTAACCCGTTCTAATAGTAATCCCAATAGCAAATCAAGTTCCTCTACTGAAAGGTTTGATTTTTCAAGAACCATTCCCTTGTACTTTTCAAATTCTTCAAGAGAATACTCAGGTAAGAAGAAAGAAAACGAAGGGTGAAGAAGAATTGTTCTGGTTTTTGAATTACGAATGAGAGCGGAAAGAAGGATATTGGTATCTAAAACAAGCTGCATCTAACGATACTTCTGATTGAGATTGTTTTTTATGCTTTTATCAAGAGTCTCTACATCGCTTTCTTTGAACCTACTTTTTTCTGCTAATTGGTCAACAACTGCCAGCTTGCGGGCGTAGTCATAAAGCGAACGGCGGGCAATGCTTTTCCAATCAATTTCTTCATGAGATTGAATAATGTGCTGTAAATCGGTTGGTATTTCGATAGTTAGACTTGACATGATTATCCTTTATCTATTCTTATTCTAAAGATAGGCAAGTTTGGGGAAAGTTTCAAGTTCGATAGGGGGAGCGATCTAAGGTAGTAAAAAGAAACCCTAAGGGGATGGCTTAGCCAAAACCAGAAATCCTTCTAATATAGTACAAAAGACAAGTGTGGATTCTTCGTACGCCAAGGCGGACTCAGAATGGCAATTTTTTTTTGACAGCATTGGAATGACTTTCCTTTTTTTGTTTGTCTTTGTTCTTTTGAAGCCGTACATTCATCAGAATCGTATTCAAAGACTAACAAAAGAAAATCTCCATGTCCCCCACACTCAAATCAGGCTTGCTCATTGGCGTACTGTGCGGTATCTGGACGCACGTTATGGGCTTCACGGGCTGGTATAAAGACCCGGCGATGCTTAACGCTTTTTATCTTGTTATTCTCATCCAGCTCGTGGTGCTGGTGTGGGGATTGAAGCAAACGGCGTCGGAGAAAGCATACGGCGGTCAGGTAATGACAGGCACGCTCATGTCCTTATACGGTGGTGTTATCTTGTTTTTCAACTCGCTCTTGTTTACGATGGTGTTGTTTCCTCACTATTTTGAAGATTTACGGATGATGTACGCGGAGATGATGCGAGGAGAAGGAAAATCAGAAACGGAAATTGAAACGGCGATTCAAGCTGCAATGGTGATGCAAACTCCATTTTTGCAGGCGCTATTCGGGTTGATTGGAACGGTGGTTACGGGGCTAATTGTCTCGCTTGTTGTTGCAATTTTTTATAGAAAGAAATAAAGTTGTTCTTGCTCTACGAGTTGTCAACGAAGACGCTAAGGCGCAAAGAAACTCGTTACCATCGTATTGTTGATTGAGCATGTTTTTACATTGAATTGATTTTAGAAAAATTATGTCACAACTTCTTTATGAATTATGCGCGCATCAGGCGTGGGCGGATGCTGAACACTGGCGCGTATTGGAAGCTAATCCCGCCGCGCTGAACGATGAACAGATTACAAAAAGGCTTCATCATTACCACCTCACAGAGAGAGCATTTCTTTCCATCGTTCGCGGGGAGGAGCTTGTCTTTCGCAAGCTGGATGATTTTGCAACGACGCTCTATTTGAAATTGTACGCGAAACAGACAAGTGAAGGAGTACACGAATTTTTATCCAGCGTTACTGAGTCGCGACTCAGTGAAATGTTAACCATCCCCTGGTTCAAAACTCCGCCGTTACAAATCACAATCGAGCAGGCGCTGACACAGGCTGCTATGCACAGCCATTACCATCGCGCTCAAAATGCCAGCCGGATGCGCGAGATTGGCATCGAAGCGCCGCTAACCGATTATATTGCCTGGATATGGAAGGGGAAGCCGGAAGCAGCGTGGGGTTAAAATTCCAAAATCCAATATCCAAATTACAAACAAAAACCAAATTCCAATTACAAATGATCAAATAAAGAATATTGGAATTTTTAACTTTAGGATTTATTTGGAGATTGGGATTTGACATTTGTTTTTTTTAAGAGTGTTCCGTCCTCCTAACATATTCTAGGAAGCTGCTCACCGGAAATCATATCAACGATGCGTGTTCCACCGATGCGGCTTTTCATCACGACAAGCCCGGGGTGAGTACTTACTACTTCTCCAATAATAACGCTTTCTTTTCCTAACGGATGCTGTCGCATAGCTTTAAGAACATTCTCAGCATGTTCCGGAGGGATGAACGCAAGCAGCTTTCCTTCGTTGGCGATGTAGAGGGGGTCAAGTCCTAATATCTCACATGCTCCACGCACTTCAGGCGGGACAGGAATGGAATTTTCATCAATCATGATACCAACGTTTGCTGAAGCGGCAATTTCATTCAACGCGCTGGCAACGCCTCCTCGAGTAGGGTCACGCATAACGTGAATGTCGCGGCATACAGTAAGCATGGAAGTAACTAAGCCGTTGAGGGGCGCAGTATCGGAAATGACCGGGGATGTAAATTCCAATCCTTCTCGCACCGACATAATGGCGATGCCATGAGAGCCTATCGGTCCGTTAATAATAATGTTGTCTCCGACGCTTGCACGACGGGGGTTGATGTTGACCTCGCTCTGAATCACGCCAATACCGGAAGTCGTAATGAAGATATGATCGCCCTTGCCGCGTTCCACCACTTTGGTATCGCCGGTAACAAGCTGAACGCCTGCATGGAGAGAAGCCGTATGCATCGCTCGTACAACCTTCCAGAGTTCTTCCATTGAGAATCCCTCCTCAATGATGAATGCAGCGGAAAGAAATAGCGGAGTCGCACCGCACATTGCCAAATCATTCACTGTTCCGTTGATGGCGAGCTCGCCGATATTTCCTCCGGGGAAAAATATCGGGTTGACAACATAAGAGTCGGTGGAAAAAGCGAGCTTCATTCCGTTCACTGAAAGAATAGCGCCATCATGCAACGGCTCTAACAGCTGGTTCCTGAATTCCGGCAGCAGCATTTTTTCAATAAGCTGATGGGTCAGCGTGCCGCCGCCGCCATGAGCGAGGAGAATATTGGGATACTGGGAAATAGGAATAGGACAGGTCGCGCCCTGAACAACAGCATTATCCCGGATGTCGGTCATAACAAGAGATTGAAAATAATAAGTGATGTTTTCTATGAAGGCTTGTGTAATACGGAATGTATTGATGCAAGAAGATGTTCAGCAGAATATGGTTTCGGAATAAATCCCTGCACGGTTACGCCGCCGGCAGCGAGAAACTGGGCATCGGTTTCCTGCCCGCTTGCAGCAAGAATGGGAACAGAAGGTTGAATCTGTCTAAGCGAGCGGATAAGCGATATTCCATCCATGTACGGCATCAAGATGTCTGTTACAACGAGCCGAATTTCGTTGAGTTGCTGCACGAACAACGCGACGGCTTCTGTGCCGTCGTTTGCCGTGATAACTGTGTAGCCGTACATTTCAAGAGTCTCACGGGCAATCCCTTGAATAGCTTCTTCGTCATCTACCACTAAAATCAATTCCCCATTTCCTCGTAACACGTCATTAATTGACTGCACAGGGCGTTCGGTAAGAGCATCATGAGAGACCGGAAGAAAAAGAGTGAATGTTGACCCTTCATTCAATTTGCTTGATACCGTGATAAATCCGCCATGACCTTTTACAATTGCATGGACCGTTGAAAGCCCTAATCCCGTCCCTTTGCCGATTTCTTTTGTAGTAAAAAACGGATCAAATATTTTGTCGAGATGCTCTTGAGCAATACCGGCTCCATTATCGGAGACACTAATGCTAACATATGTTCCCGGTTTTGCGTTGAGATGAGTACGCGCGAAGAGTTCATCAATGACGGCATTCTGAGCAGTGAACGTTAAGATACCGCCTTTCGGCATTGCATCGCGGGCATTAACGGCAAGATTCAGCAATGCTTGATGAAACTGCGTCGGGTCGCCAATGATTGTCATCAGATCAGGAGCGAGATTTATCAAGAGCTGAAGCGATTTCGGGAACGTTTGCCGAACAATATGGATAATTTCACTGATAACGTCATTCGGTCGAAGAACAATTCGTTCACCCGTCATGCCGCGGGCGAATGTGAGTACCTGCTTAATAATATCTTTTCCCCGTTCTGCGCTGGTTTCAAGAGTAGAGATTACTATCCGGCTTTGTTCATCAGGAAAACGATATTTGAGAATTTCTGTTGAAAGGAGAATCGGCGTGAGAACATTATTCAGGTCGTGGGCGATACCTCCGGCAAGGGTTCCAATACTTTCTAATCGTTGAGCGCGGAACAATTGTTCCTCAAGGATTTTTTTGTCCGTGATGTCGGTATTGACAATAAGAGTTGAAACCGGACGCCCTGACTCATCGCGAATGAGAACATACCTGCTATCAACGGTGATTGTTCTCCCGTCTTTTGCGCGTTGCTTCAACTCTCCCCTCCATTCACCCTTAGAAAGTAACGTTGTCACAAGTTGCGTTGTGTTGATTTCTTCTTTTTCAAGAAGAAGCTCTAGTGAATTTTTTCCAAAAATTTCGTTCGATTGCCACCCGTAGAGTCGTTCTGCCGCGGGATTCCAATGCACTATCGCATGGTTCATATCCTCGAGGATAATGGCGTCGGTCGAGATGTTCAGAAGCGATGCTTGCTCACGTAACTGTTTTTCAACCCGTTTTCGTTCAGAGATGTCGGTGGCAACTCCGATCAGGGCGATGGGGAAACCCTGTTCATCTTTCACCTGTGAAGTAGAGAGATAGATAGGAAATTCAGTTCCATCTTTCTTTTTATTAATAATTTCACCCTGCCAGGCTCCCTGAATTGTCGAGCTGAGAATCTCCGGTAAGGGCGGAGGATTTGAAGAGGAGGAAACAATGGAAATATTTTTTCCAAGAAGCTCAGGTTGAAGATAGCCATAGGTGGAACAGAAGGCATTGTTCACAAAAAGGAGATTGTTTTCTAAATCTGTTATGCTAACACATTCCGAAATGCCTTTAATAGCGTATGCAAGCATGTTCACCGTTTTTTCTCTTTGCTGCCGTTCGATAGCTGCGCCGATGATATTTGCAGCTACGCTTAATGCATCAATTTCAGCGGCAGACCATCTCCTGTCCTTCGTGTATTCATCGAAGCCGATATGACCCCACCATGCGTTATTGACAAAAATCGGCATGACGATGATGGAATGTATATGCTGTTTCTCAAGAACGACTCGCTCACGGTCGGGAAAATCTTCAATGATTCCATATAATGGATTCCTTTTGCCTAACAACTCAACCCAGCGTGTAAATCCTGATGATTCGTATGAAAAATTCTGCAACTCAGGGTTGTTTGCTTGAGAAGGAACACCCGGAGCCGCCCATTCGTATCGCTGGCTTGTGAGAAACGCGCCGTCCGAATCTCGATAGTTTTGAAAGATATAGACCCTGCTAACGTTTGCTGCGACTCCAAGCCGCATGATGACGTTTTGAATTTTTTCATCAAGCGACGTGCCCGCTTCCATAAACTGTTGCCCTGCATAGCCGAGCGCTTCGAGAATGGCTTCTCGACGGGCGATGGCAAGTTCCGTTAATTTCTTATTCGTAACATCGCGATTAATGCTGAGAATTGCAGCCTGCCCCTGGTAGTTGATAACGGAGGCATTGATATCCAGATACATTTTGTCTCTATTCTTTTTATACTGGATAGT
The DNA here is from genome assembly GCA_004322375.1 of Bacteroidota bacterium. GTDB lineage: Bacteria > Bacteroidota > Ignavibacteria > UBA10030 > SZUA-254 > FW602-bin19. Next base: position 3,607 of record SCUC01000461.1, on the reverse strand, counting down.
TTCAAATTGATATTGAAAGCCTTTCGCGAGGGTTTCTGAAACGCGCTCTTTACCCAGAGGCACATTTTCTGATATCGTTGTAAGAGACATGCCGATAAATTCATCACGTTCAAATCCGTATATCTCACATGCGCGCTGGTTTGCCTCGAGTATCACTTCATCGTCCGGGTTAAAGATGATGATGGCGTCGTGGGCATTTTCAAACAAGCCGCGATAATCATGCTCTGATTGACGTAGAGCTGTTTCCATTTGCTTTTGTTCCGTTACGTCCCTTGCTGTGGATTGAAACTCGACGAGGTTACCGTTGTCATCAAACAACGCCCGTTCTCTCCACTCGAGCCATCGAATTTCTCCACTTTCAAGAACGACTTCATCGGTAAACGTTGAAGTGGGATTTGCGGGAGTGAGCGTTGTAAGAAATGCAAGATGTTCGATGATCTTTACTTTCTTGTGTGTAGGTATGGTTTCAAAGAAATAGTTACCTTCTATTTTTTCCTGTGTTGTCTTAAAAAAACGATAAAATGAATCATTCGCGAAGATAACCCTGCCGTCCGGAGTAAAGCGTAATATCATCTCAATTTGATCTTCAATAATGCCTCGATACCGTAATTCACTTAATTTTAATTTGAGTGCATCGTTACGCTTACGGAGAAGGTAAATGACACCAAGCGTTATTAACCCGCAGGAGAGAAAAAGTAACGGCAAGAAATACCGTGGTTTTAGGTAATAGGGTTGTTCAATGGTAATTACAACCGAGTATCCCATGGGAACAATCTTTCCAAAGGCGCTTTTCGCCTGAACGGTGAAATGGTGCGAGCCGGAAGATAGTTCCAAGTAGGTTTTCTCGCGTACTGTGTTCCATTCAGACCATTCGCCATCATCAAGCTGGAATCTCGTTTCAATGGCATGGGTGGGCAGCTCACCCCAGAAGCTGAAGGGCTTCCATCGAAAGAAGACGGAGTTCTTCTCGACAACAGGGGGCAATTGAACGACGGAGGGCGGTTGTTGATTCAGGTAATCAAGATGCAAAATTGCAAATCCGCCGCCCACTGTGCCGAGATACACTTTATCTTTTAGGGGAATGATGGGCCAAATCCAGCGAGGAGAAAGCCCGATGTTTTCATCGAAATTATACCAGAGACCGTGGTCGTAGCAGGAGAGTCCGTTTGTTGTTCCTGCCCAAAGCCGGTTGAGTGGATCAATTTTGATTTCCCATACGAGATCATTAATAAGGCCTTCGGAGGATGTGAGATACCCAATTTCACCATTTCTGATGAATCCTAATCCATAGCTTTGGTGAGAAAACCAAACGGTATTTGAGGAGTCTATGGCAAGAGTGAATATCCTATCCGAGGCAAGACCGTTTTTTGTCGTCCAATACGTCCATCTATTATTTTTCCATCGCGCAATTCCCCCATTCGTTCCAAACCAGTACGAACCATCAAGCCCTTCCGAAAAGGCATAGACTCTTCCGAACAGTAACCCTTGTTTGGTTCCCCACTGTGAAAATTTTCCGTGTTCATAGAGAAAAGCTCCCGGTTCCCGAAGAGTATCATTATAGATTTGAGCAAGACCAAGAAACCAGAGTCTTCCAGTTCTATCGCTTTTTATACGGTGAATGGTTGTGGGTAACCCTTGTTGCTCCCCATAATATTTCCACTGCTTGCCGTTCCACCGGTAGGCTCCTTTGAATGAAAGCCCGCTCGAAACCCAAATATTTCCTTCTTTATCTTGACCTAACCCTGTGATAGCAATGAGTTTTTGCCCTTGAATGGAATCGAGGAATCTCAATCTGCCGTTCGGTTCATGGATCACGATGCCGCTGTCTGTGCCTCTCCAGAGACTTCCATCCGTGGTAATGAGTAATTCTGATGTTATGTTCGCTTTACTTGGAGAAGGGAAACGAAAATAGTTCCAAAGCGGCGAAACTGCGCGAAACAGATATAAGCCCGATTCTCTGGCTACCCAGAGATCGCCGTTCGGTCTATAGCTGAAGAGGAGGATGTTTGTCATTTCTTCGGGGAGAGGACTGACAGAACGCCACTCATTATTGATACGAGCGCGAACTTCGCCAAAGATATAAGAATATAATGGAATGAATGCGCCGCGTAATGCGAGGGTTTGTATTAAATGTCTTTTCCCTTCTTGAGTTTTTACAGGGAGAGAATGAGGATGCCACTGCCACAGCCCGCGGTATGGGAGAGGGTTTGCAATTTCCGCCATACCTTCGCCGGAACTATCTTCCACAATGTGCAAGATATCTAATATTTGACCTTTAACGGGCGCAGAAATTTTTACCACAGGGGTATCATGCTCGAGAGCAAGAAGAGCATCGCTGGTTTGAATCCAGACTTTTCCATTTTGCGTGTTCAAGAGATTGAACACTTGCTCGTCGGGTTTGAAAAATGTTACAGGCGCGCAACCGGTAAAATCTTTATTTACCCAATATAGCTTATTATCTTGATTTCGGACAAGCAACTGTCGAGTTCCGTAATATGCGATTTCAAGCGGTCTGATTTCGACGTTGTTATATCTCAACTGTACGCTCTGGAAACCGTGCTGGTTTCCGAAAAAGATGCGATTTCTATCGGTGAGGATAATGACCAACCCATCGGGAGTGACGATGAAGGACATGATACCAAATGTCGGTAAGCCGAGCGAGCTATCAATTCCTTTCCAAAAATAACCGTTGTAATAGCTCATACCCCTCGAAGTTTGAGCCCAGACGGTCCCGTCAGGAAGCTCTACTAAATCGGAAACTCGATCAGATGGCAATCCGTCGTCTGTGGTGAAATGAATCCATCGCCACGATTCATGGTAGGGAGGAAGCTGTGAAAAAAGCGGGACAGCGAATACCAATCCTACTATTAATGTCCGCGTTAATGTTAGAGTGCCGGACGAGAATATTCGATACGTTTGTTTTAAATAATAAAGCAATGCCCCATGCACGCTATAGATTCCAGGCAAAGTGAGATACTACCGTGAATATAGTTTTTCGGCTATCCAAAAGCAAGATGACCGTTGTGTTGAATCACATTGGGGTAGTCGCTTAATACACGATATTTCAAGGATTTATGCGAGTAAATGGTTAAGAACTGATTTTTACAGCTTTTCTTTTCTCCTTGACGAGAAAAAGCAAACCAAGGGTAATGATGGTTAGGAAAAGTGAGCAATATAACGGGGCTTCCGGCTGAATATGTTCCCAAAGCAATCCGGCAAACAAGGAAGAAGGGAAAGCGCACAACCCGACAATCATCTGAAATCCGCCTAACGCGCTCGCGCGAATTTCAGAAGGAGCAAGCTCTGAAACAAGCGTTTTCTGAACAGGTTCAAGAGCGGCTTTGTGTAATCCAAAAAAAATAAAGCTAAGGATGATACCGGCAGAGGTTTCGAGATAGAGGAAACCGGCACACGTCAATCCCCACGAAAGGAACGAGAAGAATAATACAGGTTTTCTTCCGATGCGATCGGAAAGTTTTCCGAAGGGGAGCGAGCATAGAGCGGCAACAAGAGTAAAGATGAGATAAAGAAGAGGGACGGCAGCAGCCTGAAATCCTGCTTCTTTCGCGTAGAGCAGAAGAAACGAGTAGCTGAATGAACCAATCGA
>SCUC01000460.1 GCA_004322375.1 Bacteroidota bacterium | reverse complement strand
CTCATCTTTGAAGAAAAAGATGAACTCTATACAGTCTATGTTGACCGAACACGCAGCGATAAATACATTTTCATTGTTTCCTCCGCGAGCAATTCGGATGAATGGCAGTATATAGCGGCGACAAATCCGCAAGAACAATTTAAAATCGTTGCGCCACGCCGCCCGGAGTTTGAATACTCGATTGATCATCAAGGAGATAATTTCTATATTCGAACGAACAAGGATGCAACGACATTCAAGCTGATGAAAGCTCCTGTTTCCGACCCCGGCGAACAAAACTGGACTGACGTGATCCCACACCGGAAAGAGGTTACGCTGGAAGGGATGGATTGCTTTGCAGATTTTATGGTTGTCTATGAGCGTGAAAAAGGACTTCAAAAAATGAGAGTGACAGATTTACGCTCTAGTGCGACTCATTATATCAGTTTTCCGGAGCCGGTTTATACCGCATTCGGTAATATCAACAGGGTATATGCCACCAACATCTTCCGGTATAGCTATCAGTCGCTCACAACACCTCCCTCGATTTACGATTACAATCTCGAGACAAAAGAGCAAACGCTTGTGAAGCAGCAAGAGGTATTAGGCGGATACGATAAATCGCTCTATCTATCGGAACGGATTTATGCCAAAGCCGACGACGGAACGGAAGTCCCGATTTCACTTGTTTATAAAAAGGGCGTGAAGTTCGATGGAACTGCCCCGCTTCATTTGTACGCGTATGGCTCGTATGGTTCCTCAACATCCCCAACGTTTAGCTCGGTAAGGCTCAGCTATCTCGATAGGGGGATTATTTATGCAATGGCGCACATTCGCGGCGGCGGGGATATGGGACGCGAGTGGTATGATAATGGCAAGCTCTTAAAAAAGAAAAACACCTTCACCGATTTTATCGCCTGTGCCGAGCATCTCATAAAAGAAAAATATACCAGCAAAGAAAAGCTCACGATTTCCGGCGGCAGCGCGGGCGGCTTGTTGATGGGCGCAGTGACGAACATGAGACCAGATTTATTCAAGGCGGTGATTGCCAGCGTTCCGTTTGTTGACGTCATCAATACTATGCTCGATCCGACGTTAATGTACACAGCGCAGGAATACCTTGAATGGGGCAATCCCAATGTAAAGGAGTATTATGACTACATGAAATCCTATTGCCCCTACACAAACGTGAAAGCGCAGAAGTATCCCAACATTCTTGCGAAGGTCGGTTTCAATGACCCGCGCGTCAATTACTGGGAGGGGACAAAATGGGTCGCCAAAATCCGAGATATGAAAACCGATGATAATACGGTTGTCTTAAAAGTAAACATGGGCGCAGGTCATGCCGGAGCATCCGGTCGCTATGAACGCCTGCGTGAAATTGCCTTCGATTATGCGTATATTCTCTCTCAGTACGGACTAACCTCGCTGGAAAAGCCGACTGAGAAGCAGTGGATGAAATGAAGTGATTTCTGCGCATCAAGGTAAAATAAATATCTCAAGTTTTTCTGTTTCAGTATTCACCACAGATGACACGGAAGAAGCACCGATATTTACGGATTGGTTGCATACGTATCCGTGTGTATCAGCGCTTATCAGTGTATTCCGTGGTTAATTTTAAAAGATTTGTACCTAATGCCTTTAACCCTTTACAATACCCTTGTTGAAAAAAGAAAAGAATGGAAAAGGAAAAATTAAACTTTATGTTCGATGAAGAAGGCGACGTTTTAGATATTTCAATAGGCATACCGATCGCGGCTATTTCCAATGAGATTGCGTACGATGAACAAACTACAAACTACAAACAGAAAACTGTAAACTAAACCATGCCCACACTTAACTTCAAAGGCAAGCAGCTTGTGCAAAATTTTCACCTGACGGCTTAGCAACAGTTCCAATACACGCGGATTTTAGTCTTTAACAAATGCCCTTAACTCTCTACAACACTCTAACTCGAAGAAAAGAAGAATTCAAGCCGCTCACCGAAGGTGCGGTGAGAATGTACGTTTGCGGACCTACCGTGTATGGTCATTCGCACATCGGACATGCGAAAAGCTATGTTTCATTCGATACCATTGTCCGGTATTTGAGATACATCGGGTACAAGGTAACGTATATCCAAAATATCACAGATGTCGGTCACCTGCTCGGCGAAACAAACGAAGGTGAAGACCGTCTTATTAAGCAGGGCAAGCTTGAACAAAAGCACCCGATGCAAATCGCGGAAGAATACACCAAAAGCTATTTCGACGATATGGATACGCTTGGCGTAGTCCGTCCCGATATTTCGCCCCGCGCTACCGGGCATATCACGGAACAGATCGAAATGGTGAAAACACTTCTTGAAAAAGGTTTCGCGTACGAAGTGAACGGATCGGTTTACTTCGATGTTTCTAAGGACAAAGAGTATGGTAAGCTCTCCGGCAGAAGCACGGAAGAAGTCGAATCAGGCACGCGCGTAGATGTGAAATCGGAAAAACGCCACCCCAACGATTTTGCGTTGTGGAAAAAAGCTGAGCCTGAGCATATCATGCAATGGCAATCCCCCTGGGGAATGGGTTTCCCCGGCTGGCATGTGGAATGCTCCGCCATGTCAATGAAATATCTCGGCGAAACGTTCGATATTCACGGCGGCGGGATGGATAACCAATTTCCTCATCATGAGTGCGAGATAGCGCAGAGCGAGTGCGCAACGAACAAGCCGTTTGTCCGGTACTGGATTCACAATAATCTCGTGACTGTGAATGGACAGAAAATGAGTAAGTCGTTGGGCAATACATGCTTATTAAAAGATTTATCCAAAACATATAGCCCGTATGTTATCCGTTTCTTTATATTACAAAGTCATTACAGGGGTACGCTTGATTTTAGTGAAAGCGCGATTGGCGGGGCGGAGAAGGGGCTTGAACGGCTTCTGAACACCGTCAGAGAAGTGAAAAAAGGTTTACGATTAGCGGTGAGTGATTCGAACAGCCACAAACCTATCAACCTCGATGAATACAGGTCCAGGTTCACCGATGCAATGAATGATGACTTCAATACGCCGCAGGCTATCGCTGTATTGTTTGATGTCAGTCGCGAGGTAAATGGACTTCTTGCCCAGGGACAAGTCTCTAAAGAAACGCTGACATCTGTTGATGAGCTCTTTACTGAGCTTGGCGGGACAGTGCTTGGAATAATTCCTCAACAATTGGATGAGAATCATTCAGGTGAAGAAAATATCGAACACCAATTGATGCAATTGATTATTGATGTCAGAGCGGAAGCGCGTACTCAAAAATTGTGGTCTCTCTCAGATAAAATTCGAGACGGGTTACAACAATCGGGGATCGCGCTTGAAGACAAAAAAGATGGCGCGACAACATGGAAAAGGGTGAAGTAGTCTTGTTAATTGTTATAGTAGGTCGGGAGTAGAACTCCCTCCCAATATCAAGAAGTTATCAAGCGATGGGTTTTATACCTCTACGAGTCGAAGACCATCGTACATTACCAAAACAGACTCTTCGCGCTCGATTTCGCTAAGTAATAATCAAGCCCGAACGTTCTGCCGGAACGAGTTAAAAATAAGGCAAAGAAACAAGCAACAACTAATGCCGCCCAGGGACTCTGAAAAAATTTCAACGAATACAAATTCCCGTTCGCCGCATGAAGATTAATCACCATGAACAAGCCTATAGCGGATGAGAACCGGGCAAGCAATCCAAGTAATAACGATGCGCCGATCGCCGCTTCACCGATGGCAATCAGTTTCGCCCATAGTGAAACATACGGGTGCGCGACAATATCGAGATATTGTTTCTGAAAGCCGGTTGCTGTTTCTGAGTAATCATTTAAGGAAGAAGATAAATCATCGGTTGAGTTCAACCACCCATCATTGATTTTGTTTATCCCGATACTGAGGAATAACGCTCCAAGCGTTAATCTGAGAAAAAGAATTTTAATGTCAATATTTTTCATACACACGAGTTATTAAATCACTGGGGCAAAGATACAAAAAAATAAGAAATTATGAGCAAGGAACATTTTGTTACACACAGAAAGCCGACATTTGGTCTGCAACAATCAGTTGCCTCCGGACTTCTTGAAATAGACCAACGTCATGGCGGTTTTTTACGGCAGATTTCCACCGAATTAACTCCAAGGGAAGATGATGCGCATATAGGTTTTAAGCTGATTGACCAGTGGGATATTCGCCCGGGATGCTGGGTTGAGTGCCTTGTTCGCAGGCAGTATAGAGGTAATTCAGACGCGGTAAGAGTACTAAAAATCAACGGTAAGGAACCTGCAGAATGGACGTTGGTTGAAGAGTTGCCGCGACGAACGGCGATAGATCCCGCGGAACGGCTGAATCTTACTACTACTCAGGCTGATACTTCGATGAGAGTTCTCGATTTGCTTTGCCCGCTTGGTAAAGGGCAACGCGCTCTCATTGTTGCTGCACCGAAAACGGGAAAGACCATCTTAATGCAGCAAATTGCGAACGCGGTTAGCGCAAATCACCCGGAAGTTCATTTAATTGTTCTCCTGGTGGATGAACGCCCCGAAGAAGTCACCGATATGAAACGCAATATCAAAGGAGAAGTGTTTGCTTCTTCAAACGATAGCGACCGGGAAAGCCATGCGCGCCTGTCGCGTCTTGTTCTAGAATATGCAAAAAGAAAAGTGGAAGTTGGAAAAGATGTTGTAGTTCTCCTCGATTCTCTCACGAGACTTGGAAGGGCGTTTAACCTGGTTCAACAAAGCAGCGGCAGGGTGATGTCCGGCGGTGTGGATATTCGCGCTCTGGAAGTTCCGAAGCGGATTTTCGGTGCAGCGCGAGCCCTGGAAGGAGGAGGCTCGCTCACGATTATCGCCACCGCTCTTGTCGACACGAACTCGCGAATGGACGAGCTGATATTTCAAGAATTTAAAGGAACCGGAAACTCTGAAATTGTTCTCGATCGGGATTTATCGAATGAACGAATTTTCCCTGCCATCAACATTCCGGAATCCGGCACGCGGCGGGAAGAATTATTATTCGGTCGGGATACGGCAAAATACCAGGCGCTTCGCCGCGCATTACAGCGAATGAAACCCAAAGAGGCAATGCTCACAATGCTGAAAGCAATTGAACAATATCCTACCAACCGCAAGCTGCTTGCCAAGTTGACAAACTCCCGAGAAGACGAATGAAATTATCAATTTCCGTTCCCTCCGAATTCAATCTGAAAAGCACGATATTTAGTCATGGCTGGTGCGAGCTACTTCCATTCTCCAATGATAGGGATGATGTATCACTTACCCGGTTGATTGACCTCTCATCCGGTAAGATAATTTCTGCACAAATCAAAGAGCAACGAACGAAAAGCAACAACGCGCTACAGGTTGTTACAAGCTCACCGCTTAATTCCACTGAACAAAAAGAAGTAAAAAGTTTGGTGCGGACTTCTCTTCGCTTAGATGAACACTTTACTGAATTTTATGCAGAAGCGAGCAAGCACAAGGAATTTTTCTGGGTGCCGGCTTTTGGCGCAGGAAGATTATTACGCTCACAGACAGTCTTTGAAGACGTGGTAAAAATGATTTGCACGACCAATTGCAGCTGGGCATTGACTGAAATTATGGTTGAAAATCTCTGCAAAAAATTAGGGAAAAAGTTTTCAGACTCAAATTCAAACGCTCTTCAATATTGTTTCCCGGATCCCGAAGCTATTGCCGGTACTTCCGAGAAGTTTTTAAGAAAAGAAATCCGCGCCGGCTATCGCGCTCCGTATTTGCTTGAACTCTCCAAAAGGATTGTCAAGAAAGAAATTGATATAGAAGCATGGAGGACACTTCAGATACCTACCGATGAATTGTTCCAGCAGGTACGTTCTGTCAAAGGCGTGGGTCCCTATGCGGCTGGAAATTTATTGAAGCTATTAGGGCATTACGATTACTTGGCAATTGATAGCTGGTGCAGAAAAAAATTCTTCGAGAAACATAAGAACGGAAGAACTACCTCCGATAAAGTTATAGAAAAATATTACAGGCAATTCGGTAAATGGCAGGGGTTATTTCTCTGGATGGATTTAACTCAGTATTGGTACGAGAAAGAGTTTGCATTCTGAATCCCCGATTCATGGGGGATAACCTACGGTTCGTAGAAAGAATCCAATCAACGTCCTGTGAATGGATTCTTCGGTCGTTCCGATGGAACTCCCTCTGAATGACATTGGGAAAAAATTTTATTAATTTTTTATTTGACAGAACTATAGCTTCTTGAAATCCAAAACCCTAAATATCTGGAGGCAGATGTCCCCGCGTTCACTGCGGAAATTAGCCTTCGCTGTCTTTCTAATGTTCAGCGCGTTGGGTCCCATTACCATGCTTATGGAATCGAACCTTCGCGTTATGCCGTGGAACATGCTGGTCATACAAACCGTCTCAAGCGGCGGATTGGCTGCTTCTATTATTCTTTCGGTTGGCAGGAAGTGGTTGATAGTTCTTGTGATTCTATTTTGGGGAGCAGTGATGGTGGTTGGCGTAGGCGGGCTTACAATTTCTATTCGAGGGGATAAAGTTCAAACAGCGATAGGGAAAGAAAGTCCAAATAATCTTCCCCCTGCGGAAGACCAGATAAAAAAGCTTACCGTATCGGAATTAGACGCGATTTTCACACGACGCACCCAGCTTGGCTTGCTCGCGATTGCGCTTATCGCCTTCGGGTACGCTCGTTTTATTTTTGTTGTTAAGGAAGAAATCCGCGAGCGGGCGCGGCTTCAAACCGAAATGGAAATTGCTAAAAATATCCAGCAGGAGCTTATCCCTTCAGGCTCGTTTACGAATTCATGGTGCAATATTTCCGGTATTACGATTCCTGCGACGGAAGTCGGAGGAGATTATTTCGATGTTATCAATCTTTCAGATTCTAAAGTTGCCGTTATTATAGCAGATGTTGCGGGACATGGCGTAGGCGCAGGAATTCTCTCAGCGATGACGAAAAGCGCGCTGTATTCAGAATTGCAGCATCACGCATCGCCGAATCAACTCTTGTATGCGTTGAACAACACGCTCTATGAAGTCTCCGGAGAAAAAATGTTTGTTACCGTCGGATTTGTTCTGTTGGATAATGAAACAAAGAAGGCTCAGATAGCTACCGCAGGTCATCCTCCTATTTTTTACAAGCAGCGTTCTTCTCGGGATGTTGCACAATACAGGCAGCCGAATCTAGCGCTTGGAATGAAGAACAATATCGAGTTCACTTCTCTTGAAGCAACATTCGCATCAGGCGATTCGTTTTTACTTTATACAGATGGCATTATCGAAGCCCAGAATGCGAAAGGAGAACAATTTGGCGCCGATAAACTTGTCAGCAGCTTCCTCGACAAGAAGCATGAACCGGAAGACAAATGTGCTTCGATAGTATCCGGGCTAAAAGCATTTTCGCGCGAGGAGAATTTCAGGGATGATGTAACTGTTGTTCATATTTCCATACTATAATCTTCCGAATATGAACGAAGCAGAATTAGCTCGGGAACGTATCAGTAAAGAGATGACGTTAGCGGAGACCTTCCGCAAACAGGGTAACGAGGGCCGTGCAAGGGTTTGTGCGAGAAGGGCTGTCGGCATTGCTCTAGTCTGGTATTATGAATCAAGAAAAATAAATATCACAAATCCTGATGTTATCGAATTGATGAAACGGGTATTAAGTGATTCTATTGTTCCCGATGATGTTCAGCAGGCTGCTCAACGCCTTTCGGCAAAAATTACAAGCGAATTTCAATATGCTTCTTCGTCTGACCCGCTTGCTGACGCCCGTTGCATTATAGATTTTGTCTTGAAAGAAACAGGCTATGTTGCTTGAAACTTACCGACGCTCGCTCAAAATGCCGGCAGCGGAAGAATTTTTTGATTTAATCTTCTATCGTCCGGCTGCATATCTCTGCGTGCTTGGATTTGCTAAAACGCCGGTCACGCCCAACCAGATAACGATACTTTCACTTATCGCAGGATGTATCGCGGCATACGAACTTTCATTTGGAACTTACGGCGCTTATATTGCTGCGGGAATCTGCTATGCAACTGCCAATATTCTCGATTGTGCAGACGGGCAATTAGCGCGCATTAAAAAAAATGGCACTCCTCTTGGCCGCCTTGTTGATGGGATTGCTGATTATATCTCTAGTATAGCCATTTTTCTAGGCATTGGTTTCGGGTTAGGGACTGCCGGAACTTCGCAATGGTGGCTGGTGGTTGCTGCGGGTGTTAGCAGCGCGCTTCATGCCATCAAGTTCGACGACGTTCAGGGAAGATTTATTGCCATCGTGAAGGACGAAAAAGGTTTTACATCGTCGGAAATAGAAAAATACAAAACTAACATCGCACAGCTTCAACGTTCA
>SCUC01000459.1 GCA_004322375.1 Bacteroidota bacterium | reverse complement strand
GTTGCGGTGTTTGATGTTACAGACAGGAAACTCAGTGAAATGCAATTGCGCTCCCTTACGTTTGAACTTTCCCGAACAGAAGAACGCGAACGGCGTCGCCTCGCAACATACCTCCATGATACAATTGGGCAGAACTTGGCGTTTCTTAAACTTAAGCTGCATGGTTTCACGAAAAAAATTCCACGCGAGGAAGACACAAAACCGATAGCAGAAATCCGTGATATTATTGAAACACTTATTCAAGATTCTCAAACGCTTACCTTTGAGCTTAGCCCTCCGATTTTAAGCGAGCTCGGCCTCGAAGCAGCGCTCGAATGGTTTGCTGAAAAGTTGCATGAGCGCCATGAAATTCGATGTTGCGTACAGTTTGATAAACAAGCAAAAGTGTTATCTTACGACGTGCAACGAATGCTCTTCAATGCTATCCGCGAGCTTGCTGCGAATATCATCAAACATGCCGGGGCAACAGAAATTATGATTTCAACACAACGGGTAAACGACACCATTGTTGTTTACGTTGACGACAATGGTAAAGGACTTGACCATGTTCAGAATATACCCTCGTCAAACAAGCAAGGTGGCTTTGGTCTTGTGAATATCCGGCAGTGGATAACAACATTAGGCGGCTCTTTGAGCTTAATCAATCGCGAGAATGGTGGCACACGCGCCACCATCGTACTTCCCATCAATTCTCCTGAGGTTCCTTATGAACAATTTCGATAATCAAAGACACATTCGATTAATTCTTGCAGACGACCATAAAGTGATGCGGGAAGGGCTGGCGAGCTTAATCGTCAACGATTTCAACATGGAAGTCATTGGTCAGGCAGAAACAGGAAGAGAAGCTATTGATTTGACTATCCAGCTGAAACCGGATTTGGTGCTTATGGATATTACGATGCCAGATATGAATGGCATCGAAGCAACACGCTACATCCTGGAACAGCTCCCCGAAATGAAAATTATTGCTCTCTCGATGCATGCCGATAAACGCTTCGTCATGGAAGTAATAAACGCCGGTGCGTCAGGATATTTATTAAAGCACTCCGCCGCCGATGAGCTCGAACGGGCAATCAAATCGGTCATTAGGGGACACACATATATTTCTCCCGACGTAACCGGAATTGTTATCAAAGAATTACGCGAAACAAAACAGAATCATGAGCAGCCCGAAACGGTTGTCCTTTCAGTTAGAGAGCGCGAAATACTTCAATTGGTCGCGGAGGGCAAATCTACCAAAGATATTGCGGCAATTCTCAACGTCAGCGCATCAACAGTTGAATCCCATCGTAATAATGTCATGTCCAAGTTAGGATTATATAGCATTGCTGAGCTTACGAAGTACGCCATACGTGAAGGACTCACTTCTCTGGAATAACAGCCCAAAACCCATTTTGTCATTACAAGTCCCCGCTTCACCGGGGCGAAGCAATCCTCCCTTGGTTTAATTATACCATCTTCTGCGAATATTTCGCACTTATTTGTTTAGCGTAGTGTTTTTCGTACCTCAAAATCAAGAATTTCACACCCCAAAATCATGGATTTCACTATTGATTCCATCTTCAAATTCCTTTAAATTGTACTTGTGATTCAGGAGGAGAATCACACTATTGATTGTAACTCTGAAGAGCGATAGTAGAAATTCCGATGTTGTGAAGAGCATAGTTCAAGAGGTCAGAAATACTTCGCAAATCACCTGAATCGCTTATGAGGTAAAAGCTATCTCTCTTCTCGTTAGCATCCGGCTTCCTCTTGATAGAGGATTAGAGGAAGCCGGTTTTATTTGCTTATGCTAAATTTAGAAAAAATGAAACATCCCTTACAAACTCCTGACATGGAGCTTGATAAAGAAGAAATTGCGGTACTTCAAGGATTAGCAGCCGGTAAAACAATTCCCGAAATCTCCGTTACCCTCTCTCTAACTCCAAAGTCGGTAGAAATTCACCGCCAGATGATAATGGAAAAGCTCCAGCTCTTCACCCTCGCCGATTTAACCAAATACGCCCTCCAAAATAAGCTTACTCCATTGAACTGAAATGATTTTTGCCATCCTCCCTCCTCGTGGTTTTCACTAAATGAAAATCATGGTTTCCGCTACCTCAAAATAGTGTTTTTCACACCCCAAAATCATGGATTTCACTATTGCCTTTTATTATTTTTATGAGTAACTTGACATAGGTATTACGCAGTATTTGGAGCAGGTAAGCGTATGGTAGTACGAGTTGGCAGTGGTGAGTAGTAGAGTATTATTATGTAAGAGCATACAATGATAATAAACAAGAAATTGGCAAGCCCATCGACGTGTCGCGCAAGAGCGGGACAGTCGGTGGGCTTTTGTGTTTTTTGGAAAAAAGGTTCTCGATTTAATATCCTCTTAAATGCTATTTGTCTTGTTTTTTCAATGATGATATTGCAAGGGTGCAAAGAGGAGGAGCCGGAAATTATTGATACCATACAACCGGGTAAACGCGATTATGTTTGGAGCATTGATAGCGTTGATTACGGAAACTTACCAAGCACAATACAATTAGAATCTATCTGGGGCAGTTCAGCAACGGATGTATGGGGCGCGTCGCCCGCCGCCCCCCATAC
>SCUC01000458.1 GCA_004322375.1 Bacteroidota bacterium | reverse complement strand
TTCCGCCTTGGTGATGGGTTTCATCAGCACTTCGCGGGCGCCGGCGGCGCGTAGCTCTGCCGCGCTTCCCTGCGATTGCACGGAGGTCATGCTGACGACAGGGATACCTTTCGTGTGGGGGTGCTTGTGCAGCTCTTTAATCAATCGGATGCCATCCATACCCGGCATAACATAATCAGCAATGACAAGACAGGGGAGATGCTGCACGATGCTGCTGAATGCCGCTTCCCCGTCCACTGCCTCGATAATGGAAAGGTCGGGATACAGCTGCTTAATGTATTGCGCTATCAGCAAACGGTCTCCCTTATCATCCTCTGCAATAACCACGGTGCGGCGCGGGAGGAGCAATGTAAAAACAATGGACGTGCCTTTTGTTTCTACGCTTTCCGCGTGGATAGTCCCGCCATGCTTTTCCACAATTTCAGCGCATAGCACTAATCCGAGTCCTGAGCCTTCCTCGCCCTCGGTGCCGCGGGTTGTATGCTTGGTCTCGATGCGAAACAGTTTATCTATGTTCTCCGGCGAAATGCCTATGCCGGTATCGGTAACGGAAACAGTCAGGAGATGGTTCTCCACTCCATGCGTTTGAACCCGTACCGAGCCGCCGGGAGGAGTGAACTTCAGCGCGTTGGAAATTAAATTGGTAAAGAGTTGTTGAAGCAGGTACTCATCGCCATACACCGTTACGGAGGGCGGGACGTCGCAGACTAACGATAATTGTTTTTTCTTCGCGTTGCCGAAGAGTGTGATGATGCACTTGCCCACGATTTCTGCAAGATTCACCGGCTTAAACGAAAACCTCATTCGTCCCGTCTCGAAGCGGGACCAGTCGAGAAGGTTCGTGAGCAGCAACAGCTGCTGCTTTGCCGCTTCATTGATAAAGCGGATGAATTCTTTCTGTTCCTCTGCGGAAGGAGGGTTGACATCATCCAGCATCAGTTCGGAAAAACCAAGAATGCTGTTGAACGGAGCGCGCAAATCGTGCGAGACAATGCCGAGGAATTTATCTTTCTGCGCGTTCAGTACGCGAAGCTGCTCTTCCTGCATTTTCCGCCGCGTAATATCCTGGATAATCCCTTCGTAATAGAGCGTTGTACCTATTTCATCGCGCACGGCGCGGGAGTTAATCAATGTCGTGATAATTCTGCCGTCCTTGCGCCGAAGCTGCAGCTCGTAATCGGTGATGACTCCTTCCCGGTCAACAATTTCGCGAAATGCCGCACGCGCGCTCGGGTCAACATACAGCTGGGTAACGTCGGAACGTTCAAGCTCTTCTATGCTTTCGTATCCAAGCATTGCGAGAAATGCTTTATTTGCGGTGAACAATGTCCCATCTGGGGTGGATTGGTAAATTCCCTCTACCGCGTTGTTGAAGATGCTCTGGTATTTTTTCTCGGCAGCGCGCAGCTGCTCTTCAATCTGCTTGCGACTGGTAATATCAATAATCATCCCCTCGATATATTGAGGCTTACCCTTTCGATCTTTTATTAGCCTGCTGTTTTCAATAACATAAATTGGCGAGCCATCTTTCCGTTTCAGCTTCAGCTCAAAATTTCGCACGTGCCCCGTTGAAGCGAGAGCATTGGTCAGCAAGTTCCTGTCGTCCGGATTGTAGAATATTTTGGTAAGCGGCTGATGTTTGAGTTCGGCGATGGAGGCATATCCCAGCATAGCAACGAATGATGGGTTGGCGGTTAATAGCTTTCCCGTTAGCGTGGATTGAAAGATGCCTTCGATGGCATGTTGAACAATGTGCTTGAATTTATCGCTCTCCGTGCGACGGGGAGCGGCAGCCCGCTTGCGTTTTGCGTGAGACGCTGAAGAAGATTTTTTTGAGGGAGCGCGTTTCATCGTTCAATCTTTATGTATCGGCGCGCTGATGTGGATTCCAAGCTTTCGCAAGTATGCTCCAGTCTCGAGCCCCTTGCCGGATGCATCACGTATGCGTTCCATCCAATCCGTCTCCTCGCCGGTTGCGTAGAGATGCTGCTTCATCCACGCGGCGACCTTAGGATTGGAGAGCTTTGTTTCCTCGAACTTGTTCGACATCGCTTCCTGTAATTGCGTTGCAATCATTGCCGCGAGAATATAGTTTTGATAGTAACACGGGTACGAGGTGTACCAAATCGAAGAAGCGAACTGGTGCTGTTCCGTAGAGTCGAGCTGGACGAGCAGATATTTTTTATACATTTCCCGTTCGAGCGCTGCCATATCCTGGTCCGGGTTTTTGTACATTTCATGCTCGATGAAAAAATCTTTGAGCAGTCTTCGCAAGCGGTAGAGAGCGGGGAGGTTTCTGCTTTCAAGGTAGCGGGTAAGCTCTTTTTCTTTCACCTTCGTGTAGGTTGTTATCCATGTTGTATCTTCCGTGAACTCGCCGTGCATTTCGGCAACTCCCTCTTCGTATGCCGCACACTGCGCGCCGGGTATCCACTCGTATCCCTTCAGGATTGGATAGCGAACGGTTGTATGCACCGCTTTCAGGGAATGTCCGTACTCATGGAACGCGACGGCGTAAAAGCCTTTGCCCTTCGTCGGGTTGACGAGAAAACGGGAATCGTGCGGGATTTTAATGGCAAGGCTCAAGCCGCCGTACGGAATATCGTTCACCACTTCCTGGATGGGAAGCTGGCTCACGCGGAAACCTATCCCGCTCTCAAAATTGTGGATGACGGAGAAGACGGAATCCGCGGGAAAATATTTATCCGGCAGGGATGCCGCTTCGTGAAGCGCGTAGTCGAAATCCCACGGACCGAATTCCTTGGCTCGTATCTTCTTTGCCGAGGAGGCGATGAACTCTTCAAACATCGGCCTGGTTTTTTTCTCGAGATCGTGCAGAGTTTTGAGAAGCCATGCCTCGTCTATCGAGTGGAGATAAAGAGAGAGAGAATAGTAATTAGGAAACCCTTCGGCAACCGCTTTCTTGTTTCGTAATCTCACGAGCGCGAGCAAATCCTCTACGGCAGCGTTAGAGATTTGTCCCGCTACCGACCAAAGCTCATGGCGTCTTTTTTGTCGTCGTTCCTGTCGTAACGCGTTGCTTACGTTTGCGCGTGTGGTAGGTTTGCCCTTGTGGGTGAGCTTAAACTCGGTAATCGTTTTTTGCAGTCCGTTTTCTAAGCGAGCGATTTCCGGGTCGGCATAAATCGCTCCACCGATAAAGCACTTCTTCCAGAGTTCGAGTCTTCGTGTAAGCAGAGGGTCGGCGAGGGAACCGGAGATGCCATGCCACTCGCTGATGATGTTGCGGAGAGAAGTATCGAGAAATATCTCGGCGAATTTCGCTTTTGCAGCGTCAAGGTCATAGGCGCTATCCCCGGCATAGCTATGCCAGTTTGCTTCGCCTGTCGTCTTGCAGGCGGCTTCATACCTTCGCTCTAACGTATCGAGAAACGGGATCAGCTCATTTTTCGAGGTAACCCGCTTTTTTTGTTCTTTTTTCATGCACGAGGGGGTTGTCAGAATCAGGAACGCGACAACGAATGCAGCCATGACGGGAACGACTATTCCCC
>SCUC01000457.1 GCA_004322375.1 Bacteroidota bacterium | reverse complement strand
GGATTAAGGTATCCTTTGGCATAATCATCAGTAAATTTTTCAAGATTCTCTTGAATGCTTTGAGCATAGACATTGGAAACCATCAACGCTAAAGCGCACAGTAAAACAATACCAAACTTTTTCATAAATATTCCCTTATTAAATTGTGTAATAATAAATAACCGATATCGGCTATCTTGATAAATATACCACTTTTTTAGTTTGCATTATACAATGTATGTAATTTGCCCTTCTCTGTCAATCACCCAAATGTGGTATTTTTTTGTTGAGCAATGAGACCAACAATCGCTGCCGGATCATCGGTAAATAGGCAATCTACGCCAAAACGAAGCATTTTTTGACATTCACGCTCTGAATTGACCGTATAGACCCCCGTTAGGATATTGTGCTTGTGAAGTGAAGAAACGCTGCGTTGGGTTATTGCTCGTTTACTACACAAAAAAAATTGCGCCGATGCTTTTTTTGTAAGTCGCAATCGCGACAACGGCGCATGGGACAAAACATGATAGAGAATGCCGGTCATGATCGTGGAATCAAATTCCCTGACCAGCTTTATCAAACCGTGATGAAACGAAGAAAGCAAAACATACTCCCCGGCTCGAAAATTCTTTATGACATGCAACGTCTGTTTAAGCAACTCTGCATCGGGGACGCCAGGCTCCTGCTTTAATTCAATGTTAATACCGACCCTGCCTCTCACTATCTCAAAAACTTCTTCAATCGCGGGGACGCGTTCCTTTGCAAATTTCTTGTGAAACCATGCGCCTGCAGAATACGATTGAATTGAAGAAAGAGTGTGATCGCGAATTCTCCCTCTGCCGTTTGTCGTTCGATCTAATCGCTTGTCGTGAATGACCACAACGGCGTTATCGTTCGTTAGTTGTGCGTCAAGCTCGATCGCATCGGTTCCAGCCTTCATTGCCTCCTCAAAAGAAGCGAGAGTATTTTCAGGCGCCGTTGACGAGGCGCCCCGGTGAGCGATGACGATAGGGCGACGGGGTAATGAATTCCATGCAAACACGGTCAGAATCCTGTGATAAACCTATATGATGTTATAAGAACTCCGACTTCTGTGCTCTAACGAGAAAAAAATACTCCAAAATTTCATCACTATGTAATATGTAAGAAGTCGGAGTTCTTATTCATGTGAATTTGCAACGCCTTCAATCAGTTATTGACGATAGAAAGAATCACCGTATGCACATCTTCAATTGAAGACCCTGCATTAACATTTCTCAGCAGCCCCAATTTATTGTAATATTCCTTCACGGGCGTGGTAGAAAGAATGTACACCTCAAGACGCTTACGAATTGTCTCGGGCTTATCATCATCGCGATGGAATAATGCTCCTCCGCACTTCGGGCAGGAGGAAGAATCTAGAATGCCATCGAGCAAAAGATTATAGATCGTCCCGCACTGTGTGCATGCCAGGCGAGAGCTTAGCCGTTTCACCACTTCTTCCAGATCAAGCTCCATATTGATGACCCCGTGAAGCTTTATCTTGAGTTCATCCAACAACAGGGACAGCGCCTCCGCTTGCGGAAGCGTTCTCGGGAAGCCGTCTAGAATAAAGCCATTTTTGCACTTCGGCGATTGCAATATTTCCCGTATAATCCCGATCATAATATCATCGGAGACTAGCTGCCCCGCGTCCATAATCGCTTTGGCTTTCTTTCCCAGCTCTGTTCCGGAAGAAACTGCTTCACGCAGCATGTCGCCTGTCGAGATATGGGCTGTTTGAAATTCCGATGATAATATTTTTGCCTGTGTTCCTTTCCCGACTCCGGGAGGTCCGAATAAAATTATTCTCATTTATTTTCCTTTGTTCTTGACTTCTTGAATTTTCTTTAACGACTCTTGTGCGAGATGCACCAACCGGCTATCCGTTTCCGTAGCAGCGCTCTGCTGCAACGACGGCACTGCCCGCGAATCTCCGATTGCGCCTAACAGGGATATCGCCGTGCGGCGAACATGAAAACTGGGGTCGTTGAGAAAACCTATGATATAATCAACTGTAGCTTTTTCATCACCCCAATACCGTTGCAGAATCCGCAACGCCTCTACCCGCAGATCTCTCGCAACTCCGTAGCGCGCGTAGCTCTTGATAGTTTCAAGCGATTCACTATCCTCTTCGGCTAAAATGTTTAATGCTGCTGAACGAAGCACCTCATGGTGCGAATCTCTTGAAAGTGCGCTCATGCAATGCCGTGCAATATTCCGGTGGTCTGTTAACCGAAGCGATTGGAGAGCGGCAGCAGCGACGTAATAGCTCATGTCCTTCTCAAATGCGTACAGTATCAATTTTTTTGACTCCTCTGACCCAAAATTACCGAGCGACGCAACCACGGCAGATCGCACTCTCGCATCCCTATCGCCGTAGGCAGAATGCAGCACAGTACGTGCGCTATCATCCCCGAAGCTGCCTAAAGCGTATGCTGCCGCTTGCCGGATATACCATACCGGATCGTTGATTACGACCAATGACAACGCACGTGCGACCTCCTCATTGTTGGTAATACCGCGCAATTTTTCAACCGCTAAAAAACGATCCACACCATCTTCTGCATGACGAAGCTGATATACCCACTCCTCGATTGGCTGTTCGACTTCACTATACTTTAATATTCTGTTCCCCTTATCGAAAAGAACAAGTTGTGGTCGTTCCGGCAACGGCAGGATAATTTCTTCTATTGGCTTAGTTATCGCAATCCTGCGTGTCACTGGCTTGTTGTTCATCCAAATCTGAATATCTACCGGCGTTTCAAAAATACCGGTAAGTGAATCTACGGTTTGTGTTTGTTTAACCGTTAATCGCAGGATACGTTCTTCAACATTCCATTCTTTAGAAATGTGAAATTCCGGGAATCCTGCTCCATACACCCACTGCCTGAAAAATCTCTCGAGATTGTATCCTGTCGCATCCTCGATGGCAATTTTCAAATCGTTTGTCTCCGCTAATCCGAATTTGAACTTTTCACAATACGCTCGAATGCTTTTCCAGAACAGTTCTTCTCCCAGTGTAAACCTGAGCATGTGAAGCACCGCCGCCCCTTTACCATAGATTCTGTTATCATAAATATCGCTGACATTCTCGTACCGATTGTACACCGTCGGACGTCTCTGCTTCCCAACATCATTGACTGAAAGGCTTCTGTGAGCGTCAAGAATCATTCTGTCCCGCTCATCTGTTCCCTTATCATGTTCTTGAAATACCATGTCGAAATACGAAGCAAATCCCTCGCTCAGCCACGCGTGCGACCAATCCCGCGGTGTTACAAGGTCGCCCCACCACTGGTGCGCCAGTTCATGCGCCATCAGTCCATCACTCGAAACATCAAGGTGCGCACGACTATCGTGAATTGTCACATCCGATAATGTTGATGCGCTTAAGTTCTCCATCCCTCCATAGATAAAATCCTGTACGACGACCTGAGCATATTTTCCCCACGGATACGGTGTTCCTATAACGTTAGAAAAAAATTCTACCGCGTCCGGCGTTTTCCCGAACGATACATGGGCAATCTCTTTATGCTCCGGATAGACATAGTAACTGACCGGCTTACTCCTCCAGCGTTCTTGTACTTCTGCATATTCACCCACCACTAGTGAAATCAAGTACGAAGAATACGGATTACGTTCGAGCCAGTGAAATGTAGCAGTACGGTTCTTCTCATCTTTTTTTACGTCAATCAGCGTTCCGTTGCTAATAGCCGTTAGCTCGTCGCTCACGGTAACAATCATCTCGCTAGTAGCTTTGTCGTTCGGGTAATCGTAGCAAGGAAACCAGAAATGGTTATCCTCCGGTTGCCCTTGAGACCAGACCTGGTAATGCTTGTTCGGGTAGCTGCTATCCGGCGTGATAAAATACAAGCCTTTCTTAGGCGACATTACGCTATATGATATTTGCAACCGAAGAGTATCGCTCAACGAGTATGCTTTATCGAGATGTAGAACTAATGATTCCCCTTCGTGGCGATGCGAAATTGCTCTCCCCTCAAGGCGAATATCATCAATGCTCATGGTTCCCGCATCAAGAACAAGCGAATCGAATTCTTCCCTGAGCGGAAGAAGGGAAATCGTAACGTCTCCTTCGCACGTTTTCTTCTTCTCATTCACATCAATATTGAGACGGTAATGAAGCACGTCGTAGGTTCGTTCTCGCGCGTAATGGGCAGGATACTCTCCTCCCAGGCAGTAAGAGTGCATAATAGCCGCCATGACAAGGATAAGCGCCCATAACGACTTGATCCACTGTGTCGGTATAGAATGTCTAATAGAATTGCTCATGCCTGTGCGCTTTCCCGGAAACATCGCGAGTTGCCCGTAAACGTTTCTGTCCGCTTTTTCGCTCATGCTTCACTGCTAATTGCCCGCATGCTGCAGCAATGTCTTCGCCCGCGCTGCTCCGGACAAAAACAGTAAGATGGTTACGGCGAAGTTGCTCGACAAATGCTTCCATACGTTCGCCAGGAGTCGGGCGAAGCGTAGCGGCGAATCCGGTTGGTGCAATCGTTGTGATATCGTGAAACGGGATGATGTTTATTTTACATGGAATACGTTTGGCTAGGGCTATAAGCTTATTCACATCGGAGTTCGCGTCATTCAGCCCGTCGAAGAGAATGTATTCGAATGTCACGCGCCTCTTTACCTTCGCGTAATAGTATGCAAGAGCTTCCATGACGTCGTTGAGCGGGTATTTTTTATTGACCGGCATTAACTGACTTCGGATAGAATCATCGAATGAATGAAGAGAAAGAGCGAGCTTTATTTTTCTTTTCTCGTCAGCCAGGCGCCTGATACCCGGAACCCATCCTGCTGTTGATATTGTGATGTGCCGTGCGGCGATATTCATACCCGCAATGATGATTTCTACCGAGTTCATCACGTTATCATAATTCAACAGGGGCTCACCCATGCCCATATAGACAAGGTTCGTGATTCGTCTCCCGGTAGATTTTCTTACCTGTGTAATCTGGTCAATAATCTCACCGGTCGCGAGATTCCTGAGAAATCCCATAGAGGCAGTTGCACAAAACGCGCAATCTAACGGGCAACCGACCTGGGTTGAAATGCACAATGTCAACCGTTCCTGTTCATCTTCCGTTACAGCGTCTCTTCCCTGAAACGCCGTGCGCGGTGGTATCAAAACGCTTTCGATCCGCTTGCCATCAGAAAGTTCGAAGAGAAACTTCCTGGTGCCATCGGTCTCAGATGCTTGCATGCCGGTGAGCGATATGGCGGAGATCTCCGCTACGGACTCTAACCGAACTCGCACGTCTTTTGATAACGATGTCATGTCGTTGAATGATAACGCTTCTTTCGAGTATAGCCAGTCGAATAACTGGTTGCCGCGAAACGCCTTTTCTCCGAGAGAAAGAGCAAAGCGTTGTAATTCATTCAACGTTAACCCTTTAATATTTTGTTTATACATTTCCGGTAACAATGATTTGCCCACCGCTCCACAAACCGTAGGCAAGCAGCAGGGCTCAAAAAAAACATAACCGTCCTAAGAACGAAGTTTACCTTTGTCGCTCCGGCGGGAATAAATGATAAGAATGTAGTAAAAGCTGGCACGGCTTCCAAACAAAAGAGCCGACCCCGAAAAAGGGTCGGCTCTTTTGCAAAGCCTGATTCAGATGTTACTTCACCAGCAACATTTTCTTGATGTTCGTGAAGAGGCTGCGTACGCCTTTATCATCAGTTGCAGTAGCCTCCAGCTTGTAGAAATACACGCCCGAGGCGAGGTCGCCGCCGTCGAATTGAACAAACTGACGACCGTATCCGAGATCTTCGTTATTGAAGAGCGTTGCAACCTCCTGACCAACGACATTATAAATCTTTAAGGTCACCTTTGCAGGTTCGATTAAATCGAATGATATCGTGGTCACCGGGTTGAACGGATTCGGATAATTTTGTTCAAGACTAAATTGCGTCGGCTCGTACACTTCGGTCGCATAGTTCGGGACAACAAACCTGCGAGCTGATTCGATGGTGTTTGGATCTCTACGCAGCAACGTAGATTTGTACAATGCCTTTATGCCTTTGATGCGTAACGGCTTTGTCGAGAATGTATCAATAGTCGCGCTGTAGAATTCACTGTCAATACGAGCTAATGCCGTATTCAACATGTACAGATACGAAATAGGCCATCGGAATACTGTATCTGCAACACCCACAGGCAACTTGCCCAGGGTAAGTGCAGAATCCGCCATAGCGATAATCGTTCTCACGGATTTGCCAACAAGCACGCTATCAGCGCCGTTCCCTTGCGCACAGCTCGAGTAGATCAAATCACCCAAGCCGGACGGGAACACGCCAATATCGCTTGCGGCAACGTTGGTCTTCAACACTGTCAATTCCATCGAAAGGGTATTTCCAAAGTTTGCGAATTCCGTCGCGGTATTCTTTTCATTCGTATGCTTGAAGTAATATACCGGGCGGTTACCGGATGCATAAGTCCAATCATTATAGATGGATGTTTGGATTTCCGTTGGGTGATATGTTAATTGGAACGGCGGAATTTTATTATAGAATAACCATCCATAATACAAGGAACTATCCGGCAGCCCGTTTGTTCCATTCATTTTTATACCGAGTCTGAGAAGACCGCTATCCTGAGGCGTTTCAACGCCGAATGCGCGTCTGAGGAATACCGTATCCTTGACGTTGCCGCCGGTCGGTTTCCCGTTCGTGTACCCCTGAGTATTTTTGCTTCTTGGCGAATCATCGAAATTGTACAGAAGCATCGTTCGCATCAGGGTTGCATCTGCGAGATAGAAGTTGCCGAACTGGAATCCACTGGTATCCACACCGCTGGAGATTGCTATGGTGTACGAAGCGCCGCCCGCAGGTTTTGTTTGCGACCATCCGGTTTTCTGTATCTCACGCAACGTATAGGTTCCCGGCAGCTTATTGGTAAAGCTGAATGAACCATCCGACGCAGTCGTCAGTGTTTCCTTCACGGCGCCCTTCGTTAACTCGATCTTGAATCCGCTCAAGCCTGCTTCACAGGTGTTCTTCGTTCCGCTACTGTCGCTATCGAAGAACTTCAAGCCGCTGATCGAGCTTAGCTTCAAGTTGCCGAAATCCTTCGCGCTATAGACCGAACCGCTGTTCACAGTTAAGGTGTATGTCAACGAAGCGGGCAGGGTTTGCGTCCATCCTACCAGCAGCGATTCGCTGACGTTGTAGCTGCCTGCCGTAAGATTCGTAAAGCTGTAATTACCGCTTGCATTAGTTGTCGCGCTATTCACAAGCACGCCATTCTTCTTCAAGCGAATAATCCAGTTTGCAAGCACAGGCTCGCCCGCATCCTTTGTCGAATCACCGTCAAGGTCGTGGAATTTCGTCCCGCTAATCGAACCGTACTGGAAGTTTGCAAAATCCTTTCCGGTTACATCTGAGCCGGAAGATATTACTACGGAGTATGCTCGCGGTCCTGCATTGGGATTTAACACCGGAGCAACAGAGTTCACAACCCTCGGAACGGTCTGCAGCCAGCCTGCTTTCAAGCTTTCCTGAACAATATACGTTCCGGCTGTAAGATTGTAGAATGTGTACCCGCTATCGGTTGTTACCTGGCGCTGAACCTGAGAGCCATTTCTAAACAGCTTCACAACCCAGCCGGCAAGCACTGAATCTCCTGTTGGCACGGTGCTATCACCCTGAACATCTACATACATCTTCCCGGAAATCTTTCCTAATTGCAGGTTTCCGAAATTCGTATTTGATGAATCAACAGCAGACTGAACGAGAATGGTGTAAATTCCGGCAGGCGGAGCAGTTTGCTGCCAGCCAATAATTAACGATTCACTCACAACCCACGTTCCTATTTCTGCCTGAGTAAACGTGAACGAGTACGTGCCATTTGCGATGGTCGTTGTTCGCTTCACTGTAGCACCCTTTGTCGCTTTAATAACCCATCCGGCAAGTCCACCCTCGCCTGCATCCTTTACTCCGTTTCCATTGGCATCGTTAAACTTCATTCCCGCAATAACAGGATTCTTGAAGTTCCCGAAGTTCACGTTAGAAACAGTTTGTCCAGAAACAAGCGCAATAGGCGCTGGATTCGTCGTAGTCTGAATCCATCCGGCTTGCAATTCCTCGGTAACCGTGTACGTTCCGGCAAGTAAGCCTGTAATCGTATAGTTACCACTCGCGTTCGTCAAGGCAGAATCATTCTTCGGTCCTGCTACCCGTATCTTCCAGTTCGCCAATCCGGGTTCATTCAAATCCTTTACGCCGTTGCCGTTCAGGTCATTGAATTTCATCCCGCTGATTGTTGCATATTGGAAGTTGCCGAAGTTAATGCCGCTAACGTTCGTGCCGCTGGAGGTTGTAATATCCGCAGGCTGTACCGTAGTTTGCAGCCATCCGGATTGCACTACTTCACGAACTTTGTATGTGCCGGGTAAAACCCCGGTGAATGTGTAGTTGCCATTCACATCTGTGGTAACACTTATCTCACCGCCATCTAACGTACCGTCATTATCTGTATCGAAGAAGATAGTCCAATTTGCTAAGCCGTTATCGCCAGCATCTTTAACTCCGTTGCCATTGACATCATTAAACTTCATCCCGCTGATTGTTACCAGCTTGAAGTTTCCGAAGTCAACGTTCGATACGTTGTTGCCGCTCGTAGCAGCAATATCTGACGGGTTGCTTGATGTTCGTATCCAGCCTGATTGAATTACCTCACGGACTTTATATGTGCCCGGCGCTACATTTGTAAAGCTATAGTTGCCTGTGCCATCGGTAAGTTGATTTGTTTCACCGGCATCAAGCGAGTCATTGCCATTAGCGTCAATGAAGATTGTCCAACCTGAAATACCGGGCTCACCGCCATCCTTCGAGCCATTGCCATTCAAGTCGTCAAACTTCTGACCACTGATGCTGATGCGTTGGAAGTTTCCAAAATCTACGCCGGAAGTATCGTGGCCGCTTGTCGCAACATGATCATTTGGATTACTTGTCGTTTGCGTCCATCCGCTCTGCAGAACTTCTCGAACCTTGTAGGTTCCATACGTAAGATTCTGGAATGAATAGTTTCCGCTTACATCAGTAACCGTTGATGGCTCGCCGGCATTTAATGAATCATTTCCATTCAGGTCAAGGAAGATCGTCCAGTTTTGTAAACCGTTATCTCCTCCATCCTTAATGCCGTTACCGTTCATATCATTGAACTTTTGACCACTGATGCTTACTAATTTGAAGTTCCCAAAATCAATGCTTGTTATACTTTGACCGCTGGTTGGCATTATATCCGATGGATTGATTGTCGTCTTTAACCAACCTGCCTGGAGAACTTCGCGTACTTTGTACGTTGCAGGTTCAAGATTGTTGAACGAGTAATTCCCTGAAGCATCCGTCAAGGTAGAAGTCTCACTTACATCAAGTGTGTCATTTCCATTGTTGTCGAGGAAAATCGTCCAATTCTGCAAGCCTGTATCTTCCGCATCCTTAACGCCATCACCATCCATATCATTGAACTTCTGTCCGCTGATGCTCGATAACTGGAAGTTAGCAAGATCAACCGAACTAAACGTTTGACCGCTCGAATTTACAATGATATCTGATGGGTTTGGTGAAGTCTGATTCCAGCCACTTTGTAATACTTCACGAACACGGTACGTACCTAAGAATAGCCCTGTAAAGGTATACATCCCGCTTCCATTAGTAATAGTGCTGGATTCATCTACATCGAGATTTCCGTTGTTATTGGAATCCAGGTATATAGTCCATCCTTCTAACCCGTTTTCACCTGCATCTTTATCTCCATCGCCATTGACATCATTAAATTTCTGGCCAGAGATAGTCGCAAGCAAGAAGTTCCCGAAGTTGTTATCCGGACTGTCGTCGCCGCTTGTTGCTGTTACCGTGTACCCGCTGTTCCCGTAGGTCTGCGTCCAGCCCGTCTGCGTCTCCTCGCTCACCGAGTAAACGCCCGGTCCGAGATCGCTGAAGCTGTAGGAGCCATCAGCTCCTGTTGTCGTGCTGCCTGAGGGACTTCCATTCTTCGTCAGGTTTACCGTCCAGCCGGCTAAACCGGGCTCTCCGGCA
Source organism: Bacteroidota bacterium (assembly GCA_004322375.1). GTDB lineage: Bacteria > Bacteroidota > Ignavibacteria > UBA10030 > SZUA-254 > FW602-bin19. The sequence goes on along the minus strand of SCUC01000457.1, from coordinate 843 downwards.
TCCTGAGCTCCGTTGCCGTTCTCATCCTCGAACTTCATACCGCTGATCACGATGTTATCGAAGTTCCCGAAGTTGTTATTGCCGCTGTCGTCGCCGCTCGTCGCTGTTACCGTGTAGCCGCTGTTCCCGTAGGTCTGGGTCCAGCCCGCCTGGGTTACCTCACTCACCGAGTAAACGCCGGGTCCGAGATCGCTGAAGCTGTAGGAGCCATCAGCTCCTGTTGTCGTGCTGCCTGATGGACTTCCATTCTTCGTCAGGTTTACCGTCCAGCCGGTTAAACCGGGCTCTCCGGCATCCTGAGCTCCGTTGCCGTTTTCATCCTCGAACTTCATACCGCTGATCACGATGTTATCGAAGTTCCCGAAGTTGTTATTACCGCTGTCGTCGCCGCTCGTCGCCGTTACCGTGTAGCCGCTGTTCCCGTAGGTCTGCGTCCAGCCCGCTTGGGTTACCTCGCTCACCGTGTAAACGCCCGGTCCGAGATCGCTGAAGCTGTAGGAGCCGTCAGCTCCTGTTGTCGTGATTCCCGAGGGACTGCCGTTATGCGTCAGGTTTACCGTCCAGCCGGCTAAGCCGGGCTCTCCGGCATCCTGCTGCCCGTTGCCATTCTCATCCTCGAACTTCATACCGCTAATTACGATGTTATCGAAGTTCCCGAAGTTGTTATTGCCGCTGTCGTCGCCGCTCGTCGCTGCGACTGTGTAGCCGCTGTTTCCGTAGGTTTGCGTCCAGCCCGTCTGCGTCTCCTCGCTCACCGTGTAAACGCCCGGTCCGAGATCGCTGAAGCTGTAGGAGCCGTCTATTCCCGTTGTCGTGCTGCCCGAGGGGCTGCCGTTATGGGTG
>SCUC01000456.1 GCA_004322375.1 Bacteroidota bacterium | reverse complement strand
TTTCATCATTGGAACAGGAGGAGATTGAGCTTGTTCTCATTGCTTTGAATTTAGAGGAGCATAACGCGTTACAGAAGCTGCTGAAGGAATGTGAGGGCATCAATGTGGAATTTTTGATGCTGCCCGATATGATGGAGCTGCTTGCAAGCGGAATGCAGGTGAAAGAAATCGAGGGAATCCCGTTCATAAAAATTAAGGGCGTTCCGATTACGACGTGGGGGCGGATTATGAAGCGGGGGTTTGATATTGTTTTTAGTTTTTTGTTTTTGGTTTGTAGCTCATGGTTGTTTGTGATTATTGCAATTGGAATAAAGCTGACATCGAAGGGGAAGGTGTTTTTTAAACAGGAACGGATTGGGTTTGACGGGGAGCCGTTTTATATGCTAAAGTTTCGTTCGATGAGGGAGGGGGCGGAGAAATTTGATAAGCAGGTGGGACTGGGGGTGCAGAATGACCCGCGACAAACAGCCATTGGAAAATTTCTTCGCAGAACGAGTCTGGATGAATTGCCGCAGCTTCTCAATGTGTTGAAAGGGGAAATGAGCCTTGTGGGTCCGCGCCCTGAGCGGACATTCTACGTAGAAAAGTTTAAGGAGGTTATCCCAAAATATTTAGACAGGCACCGGGTGAAAACGGGAATGACGGGCTGGGCGCAAATTCACGGTTTGCGGGGAGATACTTCTCTGGAGGAGCGGATTAAATATGATTTATATTATATCGAGAATTGGTCGTTAGGGCTTGACATTGAGATTTTGTTTAAGACGGTGGGGACGGTGATATTTCATTCTTAGTTTTTCGCAGCGAAGCGGAGATTCGCCTCTGGCGAACTGTTTCAGTTTTTTGTTTGTAGTGCAACACCGATTGTATATCATGTTTCGTGTCGACGAAGGAAATATTTTGAAATGTGCATTATTTTAGACCTATTGTTTTTTCACTTTTTGTAGGGCTTACAATATGAATACTTTAAAATTAACCTATTTGATTATCTTTGTAACATGCCCCTTGATATCACAAAATGGTATAACTAAGGATATTTCAATTTATACCCGGTTCAACTTACAAATTGTTGAAGATGATAAGCCTACTCGGTCGTATATAGTAGGCCATCTGGACATTGAACGAAATGTAGCTTCTTGGTACGATGTTTATATCGCACCAATGGATTTTTCAAAACAAGTAATGTTAAAACCTGAATTCAATAGTTCAGATCGCGGTGACATAAAAGATTTATCTTTGTCTGACGGTCACTTTTCTTTCTCTATAGTATTGGAACCAGATCGCTTGATGCATGTGTCTGGAACGCTTGATAATAAAACAAAAGTATATCAAGTACAGGCAATTGGAATATGGTGGAGTGATATTTTGCAAAGGAGCCTAAAAATGGAGTGGATACCTGCTTCCACGCCTGTAGTCTTACCATATATGGAATTATTTGACTGATTATTTAATAATGCGTTACATCCTCATTTTCTGGGGTGTCGTGGACCATTCCACGACACTTCATGAGAGCGTTTGAGTGGCATCCAGACGGCACGAACGCTTAATGAGCCGTAGGCAGTCGGAAGCGATTGAGCAGTTCTACGAACCGTAGGTAGGCAGCTTGGTGCGTGTGATTGAATTTTTCTTCTTAAAATTTTTGTATAAAACCTTCCGAGAAGTTATCTTAGTGTCTGTATAATCCCTTGTGCATCTAAAAATAGCTTAATACCTCACAAAAAGGAACTCTCCATGAAACAATTGCGACAGCTTTTTATTATCATTCTTGCCGTTCTGTTCATTTTCAGCATTGCATCATCACAGGAGAAGAAAAAAATTACTCCTGAGCTTGGGTATAAAACACCGGCAATGCAATTGACGAAACAATTACCTTCAATCAGCGGGTGGCAAGATGATAAAACCTACATTGAATCGAAGAAAAAGGAGGGAGAGGAAAAGTCAAAAACCTATCTCATAGATGCGAAGAGCGGGAAAGAGAAAGGGGAGAAGAAACCGGATGTGAATTGGGATGATTTTAAAGAGGTGGTTGGAAAGGATTTTGAAAACGCAAAGCCGGCCGTTTCCAATGAAAAAAACACGATGCATATTTATACCAAGGATGATGATTTATATGTGTTGAACATTCCTAAAAAAGAGTTTAAACGATTAACGAACAATTCAGCAAACGAAAAGAATCCTACATTTTCTCCTACAGGCGATTGGCTCGCATTCACGCGTGATAATAATTTATTCGCAATAGATTTGAATACCGGAAAGGAATATCAATATACAAAGGATGGGAGCGATGTGGTGTATAGCGGTTGGGCGGCGTGGGTCTATTGGGAAGAGATTTTCGGAAGGGGGACGAGGTATCGCGCATTTTGGTGGTCGCCGGACGGAAAAAAGCTGGCATTTTACCGGTTCGATGAGACGAATGTGCCGATGTTCCCGATTTACAATTCTGATGGACAGCATGGTGAGTTAGAAAAAACACGGTATCCGAAAGCGGGCGATGAAAATCCTGAAGTGCGGGTCGGCATTGTAGATATCGCAAGCGAGAAAACGACGTGGGCAGATTTCAATGAGAAGGATGACCAGTATTTCGGGACGCCGTACTGGACTCCGGACAGCAAGCAGTTCTGGGTACAGTGGATGAACCGCGGTCAGGATGATTTGAAAATTTATTCGATTGATTTATCAACGGGCGCGAAAACAGAAATTCTTGATGAGAAGCAGCCTACGTGGGTGGACTGGTATGACGATATTACATTCTTAAAAAATAATAAGGGATTTATCATCAAGAGCGATAAAGATGGCTGGGCGCATTTTTATTTGCATACCATGGATGGAAAGCTGAAGAATAGAATCACGGAAGGAAAGTGGCAAGTTTCAGGCTTAACGTATCTCGATGAAGATGACGGTGTGATTTATTTTACGGCAAGAAAGGAAGCCTCGACACGAACGGATTTGTACAAGGTGAAGCTGAACGGCAAGGGGTTGAAACGGCTGACGTTTGGAACCTTTACACATTCGGTTCAACTCTCACCTGAAGGCTCATACTTTATCACAACCTATTCGAATGTCTCAACTCCTCCGAAAAAAGCGTTATGCGACGATGACGGGGATATTATTCGCGAGCTGGGAGACAGCCATAAACCAGATCGGAAGAGC
>SCUC01000455.1 GCA_004322375.1 Bacteroidota bacterium | reverse complement strand
GAAGGGGGAAGGGGGATGAGTTCGCGAGGTTAGCCTTAATTTTTAAGGTTTAAATATGCCCTTGCGTAACTTCAGACAATAAATTAAATCTAAACAATAATACTTTATTACAAAAAATATTCTTCCTATATTTCTGTTATGAACGATGAAACACAACAATTCGGTTCAGCCATCGAACGGGCAAAAGAGTATGGGCTTGATTTGACATTGAATATGGCAATGTTAAAACGGTCCCCAACCGAACGCGTACAAATGCTTCAAGAATGGATGGAATTCGCTCAGGAAATTGACAAGGCAAGAAACAAATTATATTTTGGGAAACACCTTGGTCAAGGTTGAACAAATCCTGCGTTTACTGGCTTCGAGCGATGTCCAATTTATTATAATAGGTGGTATCGCTGCTAGAATCCATTACTCTGCTTATCAAACAGAAGATATTGATTTCTGTTATGACAGAAGCTCCACCAATATTGAAAAACTTTCTCAAGCCTTCATAAACATTCATCCTTACCTTCGCGGTGCGCCCCAAGGGCTACCATTTCAATTTGATCCCCCCACCATAAAAGCTGGACTAAATTTTACACTTGTGACAGATTTGGGAGATGTAGATTTTTTGGGTGAAGTTGGCGGTGTCGGTAGCTATCATGATGCGCTCAAACAATCCGTTGAGGTTGAACTTTTTGGTATCATGTGCCGAGCGCTAACCCTCGATGCCCTTATCGCCTCAAAAAAATTTGCCGGGAGAAAGAAAGACGAACCTGTCATCATTGAATTAGAAGCAATCAAAGAAATGTTGGCTTCAAGAAAATAATTACGCAACCGATGTTGTACAAAAACAATGTTTAATTCGTTTTCACTACATAAGGAATTTACATCATGTCAAACGAGCTCTTCATAAAAAAAACTGTAACAATCAACGCTGCCGCTATGCAAGTATGGGATGCGTTAGTTAATCCGGAAAAGACAAAGCAATACATGTATGGCTGTGAAGCAATCTCCGACTGGAAAGTCGGTAGTCCGCTTTTATGGAATGGCGTAGCAGATGGAAAAACAATCACTTATGTCAAAGGTAACATTGTAAGCTTTGATCCGGGCAAGCGTTTACAATTCACTGTTTTCGACCCTCATGGAAGCTATGAAGATATTCCTTCCAATTATTTGCACGTGACATACGAGCTTTTTGAAGACAACGGGAAAACAACACTGACGGTTACTCAAGGAGATTATTCCAAAGTGGCTGAAGGAGAGAAACGATACCAACACTCTTTAAAAGACTGGGATATTATTCAACTGCTGAAAGAAGTGGCAGAAAAATAAGGTAACTGACCACTCTCGGCTCATACACCGGACGGGAAGTGTCTTAGCAAATTGAGCGAAACCCCAAGGGGATCGCGCAACAAGCTAATACTTTGTACTTTGTTCTTCGTTCTTTGTTCTTAGTTGTTGGTACTTTTGCGCGATGCACCTTAACGTCCCTGCCCCCTTGCCCCTCTGCTCCTCTCCTCC
>SCUC01000454.1 GCA_004322375.1 Bacteroidota bacterium | reverse complement strand
GGAACAACCTTCTCGGCGATACCTTCCAAAGAGACCATCATCGGAAGAGCGTTGGACCTTGACGGCGTTGATGATAAACTTTCATCGGCTCCTGTTGGCGATACAAGTTTTTCACGCGGCACAATTGAAGCGTGGATTTACCTGAACAGCAACAACGACGAACCGATTATCACTCTTCGGAACGATGAAACTGTTTTCAAGGGATTGTTCTCTGTCGTCAATGGGAACTTGCAATTCACCTCTGAAGCCGGAACGACAGCGGAAAACGCTGCGACGTTCACGATGAAGGAGTGGCATCATGTCGCTGTTACGTTTGATGAAACCGGCGCGCAGTTCTATCTGGATGGAGAAATCGGTTCCAACATGAGCGGAGATTTTTCCATTGACGGCTCAAAAGACTTGGGTACGACAACCGGAATCGCCGCGCGCGGAACGGATTATTTCCATGGACGTGTGGATGAACTCCGCGTGTGGAATGTCGTTCGCACGCAACAACAGATTCAGTCGAACATGAATCAGCCAATCGAAGGACAACTTGCGGAACTCATCGCGTATTGGAAACTGAACGAAGGCGGCGGCAACACGGCGAGCGATGAATCGTTCAGCACGTACACGGCAATCATCGAGAATGCGGATAGTACGGTCTGGACGGATGAAATTCCGATTGAAGAAGTATTCGCGCACACATTCGCTCCCGAAAGCAGAAGTGTTGCTCTCTCTCAGTCAAGTTCGCTCGTGAACGGAATTGATTTCACCGACAACTCTACTCTTTCCTTCACAGGATTTGTGAAGTACGAAGGAACGAATTGCTTTGCCGAGGGAGTGGAACTCCTTGTGGACGGAATTTCCACTTCACCCCAAACATTTACCGGCAAAGACGGCAAATTTATTATTGAGTTTGAGCCCGGCTCAACACACAAAATCTATCCGAGATATAAAAACCATAATTTCCTTCCGTCGTTTATTGAAGTGAAGAACATCAAGCAGCCGATTTTCTACACGCGTCCGTTCCTCAATCTGGAAAAACGAACCATTGAAGGATTTGTCGCGGGCGGAACATGCAAGCTTCCCATCGGAGTTTCCGAAGTGGAAATTGTCAGCGTGAACGGGTGCATCAATTCTGTCGTTCAAACAGACCCGCTCACCGGATATTATTCAGCCGGGAATTTGCCGCCAATCAATTACAATATTTTCGTGCATCACCCGAATCCGGCAATTGCGTTCGACGGTGAGCAAATAAGCGTGGTTGACAGCAGCATGGCGCACGATTTTATTTATCGCGCACCGCTTGAAGTTCGGATGGAAAATATCCCGACGAACGATTGCGGCTTGAAAGCAATAGATGAAGGGAAAAAGAAACTCGTACAATATGTCGTGTTTGAAACGTACGTGAATGGGAGCGAAAGCGCAGAGTGTCCGTTGGCAAGCGGCGTTGTTGTTGTTATTGATAATCTTGGAAACATTCAAAGGCTCGACACGCTGGAAATTGTTGCGGGTGTTGCGAAGGATACCATTAAAGGCGGCACGCCGAATATCCTTGGCGGGGGCGACCATCCCTATCAAAAAAATTTGCAGGTGGTTGCGATTGATGAGCTGAACCATCAAGTGTCATCTGAAGAATGGTTGTATGTGTTCGGAGATAAAGCGAGACCGAATTTCTTCACAACGAAGACTCCGCAAATTCCGATGTGGATACTTCACGACCCGCCGGGCGATGAGAGTTACAGTTTCCTCACGCAAGACCAAACGATGACGACATCTATCAGCTTTGCAGCAGGACGGGAAGAATTGAATGGCGGCTATGTTACTGCCCACATGGGTCCGAAAATTACAACTTCCATCGGATTTATTGCAGAAACGGAACTTGAAGTTCAGGTCATTGCCGATTTCAATACGACATTATCGAACTCGATCCGGCAGACATCTTCCACCGAGCAAACGTGGACGATGACAACATCACAAACATTTTCGACGTCCGACAACGATGCAATCGTTGGCGGCGGCGGTGATGTGTTCATCGGCGGTGCGATGAATATGTTGTACGGCATTGCGGATATTCTCTCGCTCGATTCGTTGTGCCAGCCCGCCGTCACATCGGATGCGATATTTATTCCTCAAGATTTTGCTACGACGTACATCTATACGGAAAGTCATATTCTGAATTCAGTGATTCCTTCTCTGTATTTTCTGGGTGATACAACTTCCGCGCTCATGTGGGAGAAGGTCATTCAAAATAATAACAACGCGAAAGCACAGGCGCAGTTCATCCGGAACATTTCGTTTAGCGCGGGAGCGCCGTATGATAATTCTGAAACGACGGAACGTTCGATTACACAAACACTGGAAATGGAAATGAATTTCAATGAGGAATATGCCGTCGCGTTAGGATTCAAAATCAACGAAGTTGGAGTCGAAGGCGGATACAACTGCGCAATTCAAACGACAACCGGCTCCTCGCAATCCTCCTCGCAATCGAATGTGCAAGCAACCGGCTATCACCTGGGCGATGATGACGTGGGGGATTATTTCACGGTGAACGTGAAGAAAGACCCTGTGTATGGAACGCCCGTGTTTCAGGCAGTCTCCGGCGCGAGCAGTTGCCCGTGGGAAGAAAATACGGTGCCGCGTGAAGGTGTTGCAATCAATGTTTCGCCCAACATGCAAATCAATGTTCCACCTGATGAACCTGCTGTGTTTACACTATTACTTGGCAATACAAGTATGACGAGCGAAGATGCGACGTACAATATTAAAGTTGTACAAGCAAGTAATCCCGACGGAGCGGTGATTGCGGTGAATGGCGTTATCATCGAAGACTTCCTTGCGATTGATATTCCTGCCGGAATGCAAGTTCCGGTAACGATGACAGTTATGCGCGGTCCGGTAGAATATAATTATGACGGATTGGAAATTATGCTCGCCTCCGCGTGCGACGATCAAATCTTTGCAACATCAACATTCTCCGTCCACTATGAAGTGCCGTGTAGCGAAGTGAAGATGGCGGCGCCAACGAACAACTGGTTAGTAACTTCTCAGGATGCCGATTCGATTTATGTTACGCTGAACGGTTACGACAGATTGAATCCCGATTTTCAGGACATCCGTTTTCAATATCGCATCGTGCCGGGCGCGATGAATACGTTCGGCGTGTTGATGGATGGAAACAAATTAATTATCAAATCCGACTTGTATGAAAAAGCCGGGACACCAATCAAGCCGCCGAAGAAAAATATCGTTCAGAGCGACGGAACGATTGCCGGGTTGTTGGATAATCCATGGATAAACGCACGAGTAATTCCGAAAGACGAACTGCCGACAGACCAAAACTACATGACATTGATCTGGGTTGTTACGCCTGATGTCGTGATGGATGGCGTGTATGAAATCAGGGCAGTCTCGACGTGCTTTGCTCAGACGATTAACGGTTCGTCGGCAATTATCCGCGGGCGGATTGATAGAACTCCTCCGTCTTTGCTCGGCTCGACTGAACCGGTGGATGGCGTTCTCGGTCCCGACGACCAAATCATCGCGCTCTTCAATGAGAACATTGATTGCGCGGCATTGCATCCGTTGTTGAACGTTCATCTCATCAATTCCGGGACAGGACTTGAGATTGATAAGACAATAAGTTGTCTCGAGAACACGGTGATTGTTACACCGAATGTTCAGAATCGTTTTCTTGAAAATCAAGTGTTGAGATTATCGTTCACGGATGACGGAAGTTCACCCGCCTCGGCTGTACGCGATGTGTATGGAAATCGTATCACGAGTTCACTCAACTACGAATTCTATGTTGATAGAAACTCGATGCGTTGGAGCGACCCGACATTCCAGGCGATTGCCAACGAAGGTCAATCTATTACCTTCACGCGTCAAATCCTGAACAGCGGGACATTTGCACAAAGCTTTACGATTGAAGGGCTTCCATCGTGGTTAGCCGTCAGTCCGGTAAACGCTGTCATTCCCGCCGGATTTACGCAGGAAGTTACATTTATTATTAGTTCTCAGCTGACAGGCGGTTTCTATAAAGACACTATTTTTGCCAGCACGGCAAACGGAGAAGAAGATTTGCTGCTTGATTTCCGTTTGTTGTGCGCCACACCTTTCTGGTCAGTCAACGAAGCAAATTACCAATACTCCATGAATATTGATGCAAGGCTTTTTGTGGACGAAGAAGTCTCATCGGATGAATATGACGTGATAGCAGCGTTTGCCGGAAACGATGTGCGCGGCATTGGAACGGTTGCCTATGTTGATGCTGCTTCCGATTCCGAAAAATACCAGGTCTTCTTGACCATCTACAGTAACCTGACACAGGGCGAACAACTCACATTCAAAGTGTGGGACGCTTCAACGTGCCGCGAGCTTGGATTTGTTGAAGAAACGTATTCCTTTATCGCAGATGCTGTTTATGGGAGACCTGACAATCCGGTTCGTTTAACTGCAACTAGCCAGGTCGCTCAAAAACTTCCCTTGAAGCAAGGATGGACATGGTTTTCACTCAACCTTCAGGCATCGAATATGGGAGTTAATGCGTTGATGAATTCCGTAGCTCCTACGACGAACGATATTATTAAGAGTCAGACATCATTCAGCCAGTATGCACAAGGGTTGGGTTGGGTAGGAACGCTGGGTACATTGACGACGAAATCAATGTATCAGGCAAAACTCTCGGCGCCGGATACGATTACCTATGTCGGGTATCCGTTGAATCTCTTTACCAGCACAATTCCTATAGCGCAGGGATGGAACTGGATTGCCTACCAACCACAAACGGGGTACGAAATCAATCACGCGTTATCGCAACTGCATCCGCTTAATGGAAATCTTATCAAGAGTCAAACTGCTTATGCGATATATGTTGCTGGATACGGTTGGGTCGGAAGTCTTACCTTCATGAGTCCAAAACAAGGATTCCTCTACAAGTCGGGAACTGTGGATTCACTTATTTACCCGCCACCTGCAGCAACAGCAAAAATTACATCGCAGCAATCTGAACAAGAATTGGAATTTGTTCCACTTGCAATAAACGGCTGGACGTACGATCCGTATCAATTTCAATACAATATGCCTGTCACCGGCATAGTACAGAAAGAAAAAATTGAAATTACGGATAACCTCGACCTTGTAGGAGCGTTCGTCAACGGCGAATGCCGTGGTGTCGCGCAGGCAATGTATATTGAAGCGTTACACAAGTACATGGTCTTTATGCTCGTTTATAGTAAGGAAGCGTCTGGCGAAACGGTAGAGTTCCAGTTCCTCGATGCAAGCAAAGGAACGACATACGCGCTTACCGGGCAGATTCCATTTGAGCAAGATGGAACTGTTGGAACGGTTGCCTCGCCATTTATTTGGAACGTTTCGCATCTCCTTGCCATTGGCAACGCAAAGGAACTGCCGATTGAATTCGGATTGAGCCAGAACTACCCCAATCCGTTCAACCCGACTACAGTTATTCGTTACCAGCTGCCGGTAGATTGCCGGGTATCGTTGAAAGTATATAACGTGCTTGGTGAAGAAGTTGTCACGCTTGTTGATGAATTTCAGGGTGCGGGATTCAAGACGAAAGAGTGGAATGCCGTTGACAAGAATGGTCATCCACTTTCATCGGGAATATATTTCTACAAGATGATAGCAGGTGATTTTTCAGATACAAAGAAATTACTCCTTCTGAGATGATGAACATTGATGCAAGGTAATGGGTTCTCTCAAGCCCATTACTTTGCACAAGTATAAGCATGGTCAAAATTTCCTGTTATGCAAGATGCACTTGATGGAAACACAACATGGTACACGAGAACAGTGGTTCCAATCCGGTAAGGGTTGGGGAACGCTGTTTTTCATGCTGCTGACGGTGTGGAGCATTCCAACCAACGCGCAGCCTCCTTCATGGTCAATTGAACCATCGAACTTTCAATACAACGTTAACATCACGGCAATTTTTTTGTTGAATGATGCTGTGAATGAGGACACATCGAATATCCTGGGAGCGTTTGTCCATAATGAGGTTCGAGGCGTTAGCAGGCTCATGTATTCAGGCGGTGGCTGGAGATATTTTCTCACCGTCTATTCCAATGCCCTCAGCGGCGATACGGTAATGTTTCAAATGTACGTTGCCCGGCTTGATTCTATTCTTGTCATCAATGAGCAACTCTGTTTCTTTTCTGATTCATTGTATGGGGATCCCGGCAACCCGGAACTATTTCATAGTTCGACGTTGCCGGAGCAAGACTCTCTTTTTCTCCAGTTACAAACAGGATGGAATCTTGTCGCTCTCCCCTATACCATGAGTTCGTATGAGAAGGCTTCGGTCTTTCCTACTTCTTCCTCAGACGCGTTTTCTTATTTGAATGGGTATCAACCCAAAACTACGTTAAAGAACGGCGAAGGGTACTGGCTCAAGTTTGACGCCGATTCATCCGGCGAAGCACAGACGATTCTATTGCAAGGGTATCCGAGATCAAAAGACGCTATTCGTGTAACATCAGGATGGAATATTGTCGGTTCAATTTCTGAATCCATTTCTACTGCTCATGCTGTTTCCCAGGGAACAACAATCACAACACCGTTTTATGGTTTTCATTCCGGCTATCAGCAAGCCGATTCAATTCTACCGGGGAACAGTTACTGGGTAAAAGTTTCTCAAGACGGGACAATAGTTTTAAGCTCGACGACAACTTTAAAGCAGGTTACTTCACAAGAAAGGTAAATGCATGATAAGAGCATTAATTCGGACACAATTTTTTTTCCTGATTTTCAGCGCAGTTTTTGCATTTTCAAGCCCGCCGGATTGGTTAGTGAATCCATTGGATTTTCAGTTCAACAGCACGGTGACTGCCGCTTTGATCGTGAACGATACGCTCACGCAAAACGGTAACACGATTGGCGCTTTTGTTGGGAATGAAGTCCGGGGTGTCGCATCTCCGATTCAGGTCGGTGATGCGTGGCTGTATTTCATGACGGTATATTCGAATGTGCCTGGCGGAGAGACGCTTACTTTTAGATCTTACGTAGCAAGCGTAGATAGTATTGTCCAAGCAGTCGAAACTATCCCGTTCACTGCTAATTCAATTACAGGCTCACCTGCGAGCCCTTTTGTGCTGCACTGCTTTTTTAATTACGATTACGCGCCGGTGTTAGACGGCATTCAGAATCAAACAATCGAGGTCGGGGGGAGCTTTTCACAATTCGACCTAGATGATTATGTAACAACGTATGACAGCGATGAAGTTGTGTGGAGTTATTCCGGCAACAACCAGTTGAATGTTTCCATCACGCCGCTTCATGTTGTTACCGTGACAGCGCAATCAGGATTTACCGGAAGCGAATTCATCATCTTCACTGCAACAGATGTTTCCACGCATCACTATGCGGATTCCGATACGGTGGTGTTTACCGTTTTGCCGTTGGACTTGCCGCCTCAGGTGAACGAGATTCCCAACCAAACGATTGGGCTTGGCGGCTCTTTCAGTCAATTCGATCTTGACAGTTACCTTGTAAGTTTCGATTCCGGTGCGGTAACATGGAGGTACCAATTTCAAGCAAGCATCGCAGGAACGCCTGAACCAACCTGGTCGGTGAATTCTTCTTCATATCAATTTTCGATGAATATGACCGTGCGAGTAACATCACGCGGCAAACCTGTTTCAGGAACGAATAATATTCTTGCGGCTTTTTCAGGAGAGGAAATTAGGGGCGTTACTCAAAGCGTTGATGTCGGCGATGGCTATCTCTTTTTTATGATGCTGTATGCAAACACCCAGGGAGAAACCATCAATTTCCGTTTGTACGATGCGGTGACACAGGAAATTCTTCCAATACTTGAACGAGTAACGTTCATGCCAAATGCAATTCTTGGCGTCCCGGGAAATCCGTTCTCTCTCTTTGCGGGAAACATTGATATTTATATTGCCGGAGACAATACTCTTACCGCGACTGTCATAGACCCGGAATGGGCTGGAAGCGAGCAGGTGTTGTTTATTGCCACGGATGTTGGAACGCTCCACACGTATTCAGATTCAGACGTGGTAACATTCGTTATTAAGAATGACCATACGCCATTAGTGAACGGGATCGCCGACCAGATTATTGAGCAAGGACAACCATTCTCATCATTTGACCTTGATACTTTTTTAACGGAAAGCGACGGTGAAGCTGTAACTTGGAGTGTCAGCGGAAACACGAATCTTCAGATTACCGTCAATGAAGATAATCTGGTGACGGTTTCTCCATCCAATACAAGCTGGTCAGGTGGTGAACTATTAGTATTTAAGGTTGCAGACAATTCAGGCAACGCGTTCTTTGATACCGACACTGCAGTCTTCACCATTGAACCACGTGACCACGCGCCGAACATCACGAACATTCCGAACCAGACAATCGGTTTGCTCGGCGCTTTCCAGCCGTTCGATTTGGATTTTTACTTGCAGGAACAAGATGGGGATAGCGTCGAGTGGTCATTCGAGTACGTTACCAATCCACGCGGATTTCCTTCGCCGGCATGGAGTGTAAATCCTGCTCAATTTCAGTTTTCCATGAATGTTACTGCTGAAATAACTTCCCGGAATCAAACAGTCACAAACGGTAATTATGTTCTCGGCGCGTTTGTTGGGAGTGAGCTGCGAGGCGTTACACACCCGGTGCCGGCAGGAAGCGATTGGATCTTCTTCATAACGATTTACTCGAACACGAGCGGCGAGAATGTCCAGTTCAAGTTGTTTGATGCAGCATTGCAGGACATCCTTCCTGTGAAGGAGGAAGTATCCTTTACTCCCAACGCTGTGTACGGAGAACCCTTATTGCCATACCGGATGAGGGCTGGCACTATCTTGCTCTCGATGAGTCAAACAAACGAAATTTCATTTGAACTTGTGGACGCGCTCTGGACAGGGAGCGAGACGATTCAGTTCAAGGTGAAAGACACGAATCGCCCACATCATTATTCCGATATTGATCTTGCAGTATATTCTCTATTGCCGGACCACTCCCCAAACCTCAGTGGAATTCCTGACCAAACAGTTGAACAAAGCAATTCGTTTGCCGTGTTTGATCTTGATAATTATGTAGAGGAGCACGACGGTCAGAGTGTAAGTTGGGGAGTTGGGTACAGCGCATATTTCATAACACATATCAATGCAAGCAACGAAGTAACGGTTACGCCGCGCGATGCGCAATGGATTGGAAGCGGAGCGCTCGTGTTTCAGGTGCGGGATGTTTCAACCAATCAATTGTCTGATATTGACACAGCCTGTTTCACGGTTATTCCGGTTGATCATCGTCCGGTCATTTCAACTCCCCTCTCTCAAGAAATCACCCCGTCGGAAACGTTCAGTTCTTTTGACCTCGATGACGTTATCACGGAAATTGATGGAGACAGTGTAACGTGGAGCTATTCATTCAAACCACCGGAGCAAACAGACTCCCCTCCTTCATGGAATGTCGTTCCGGGTAATTTTCAGTATTCGATGACGGTGACTGGCAGCGTGCGTTCGTTAAGCACAATTCCTGCAGGCGCGGGGAATGTTCTTGCTGCGTTTTCCGGAAATGAATTGCGCGGCGTTACTTCTCCAATGCAGGTAGGAGACAGATGGTTATATTTTCTCACCATGTATGCCAATAACGAAGGAGAGCAGATACGATTTCAGTTTTACGATGCGACGACACAACGACTCTTGCCCGTGAAAGAAACCGTGCAATTTGTTTCCAATGCAGTGCTTGGCTCTCCGCTCGCTCCGTTTCAAATTAATGCAGGATATTTGCTGGCAACGATAAACGCTGAAAATATTGTAATCATCGAACGAACGCTTCAGGATTGGCTTGGCACCGAAGCGCTTGTTTTTGTCGCGCGGGATGTCAGCACGATGCATACGTACACCGATACATCGCTTGCGTATTTCACTGTTGTGCTGGACGCGTTCGGAAATGATGAAACGACGTTAAGCTTCGGAGATGTTCCTGTACACACAACAAAGGCAGAGACGATGACAGTCGTAAACAGGGGCGTTGGCGAACTTGTCATATCATCAGCCGGCGTTGACATTCCCGAGTATGTTGTTACGCCGAGAAACGCGACTGTTCCATTCGGAGACAGTGTCAAGTTTATCGTCAGTTTTACTCCGACTTCTTCCGGGGAGAAACCCGGCAACCTGGCATTTATCCATGATTCATATCGTTCCCCGCGTGTTCTTCCTCTGACAGGGAGCGGGCAATATCTCAACATTCTTGCATCGAAATATGGAAACGGCGACATCACTCCAGTAGGAACAAGTGTCATCAGTTATTCCGGCGCTCAGACGTATTCAATTGTCCCTCATCACGGGCATCGAATTGATAGCGTTGTCATTGATGGAATAAATCTTGGTGAGGTAACTGAGTATGTCTTCACTAACGTCATTGTAGCTCATTCCATCGCCGCCTATTTTTCTGTTATCCCGTCATACGGAATTTCTTATCGAACTGCGACGGCAACAGATTGGGCAACGGTGGTTGACCGGCACGGGCTGAGGCGGGCAATCAATCGGAGATATGATAAAGTTATCTTCGATGTTGATTTGACTGCTGATGCTACGCGACAACTCCGCCTCACATTCAACATGAACGCGCATGGAGTGATTACGAAGGGGACAACTATCCTAGATACAATAGCAACGTTTTCAGGAAAGAGTTACACTGGAACTCTTTCATCGGTTGCTCAAGGTCAGGTAATTCATGTTTCCGGTGTGGGTGAATTCGGACGCTATATCACCACCAAGTTTGCGTGGGGATCCAACGTTCTTAAACCTATTTTACGGGAACAGTATAAACGGGTTCAGTTAGGGATTCCGCTTCCGAATCTTCACAATGTTGGAAAAGAGATGTTTGGGGTCGGGCAGAAAAAAGGCGTTTTTCCCGGCGGGTTGCGAGTCGGTATTCCACAGGGATCAAAAGAAGGCGGTTCGGTGGTTCATATAAAATATGGCGACGTGATTAAATCATTCGGAAAGCAAGTTGATACGGGCTTGGTCCTTCATACGCAGGGACCCCGCTGCTTCGATGTCCTGGCATCAGGCAAAGCGATGACCTATCGAGAGCGAAACCTGCCGCCGACTAAACAGAACAACAAGCTCTTCGCAGAAGTGCTGGCGCTAACATTAAACATTGCCGCGAGCATGACGGGGAAAATGCCTGCCGGGCTCGAAGAATTGACGTACTATGACACGTTGAATGCAGATAATCCCTTCAACGGTTTCATGGTGAAAGAGATTGTTGCAAAAGCGGATACAATGTTGAGTTGCAGACCGCTTACAGATGCGACAACAACACTCGGCGATTTGTATGATGTCATAGTAGCCATCAACAACGCATTCCGCACGGATGGTTCTATTGACACGATAAGCTTTGCAAGAACCACACGGTTAACAGGAGTGAAGCGCCTCGCTGATGTTTTCTATTTACATGCCACTCCGGGAGCAATTGCGAGTATGCTTTTTATCAATGAAGGACTTGTGGAAGAAGAATTTCCTACTGCATTTACATTGTATCAGAACTATCCGAACCCGTTTAACCCTTCGACTGAGATCAGTTATTCGTTATCGGTTAGTGGTGTTGTGACATTAAAGGTCTATAACATGCTTGGGCAGGAAGTCGCGACGTTGTTAAACAACGAACAGATGGAAGAAGGTGAATATGAAGCGTCGTTCAATGCTGCTAACTTTGCATGCGGCGTGTATTTCTATCGAATCAATGTTGAATCTGTTGACGAAAACGGAATGCAACAATCGTTTACAGATTTTAAACGGATGTTAATGATTAAATGATGTTGATTTAGTGTAATAAAGTAAAAGCCGTCATGTAATACAGTGCGGCTTTTTTTGTTTTCAACAGTGTGCCGGGAACAGGAGTTGAATCTGCACGACCTTGCGGCCACTAGAACCTGAATCTTCAAATCTATCGAAAATTAGCTCAAAAACGGCAATTGTCATCCGAAAAAGTATCGTTTTTTCGAGGTGATGGTTACGATTTGGTTACTCCTGTTCAAGGGAAGTCAAACTTTGATCGCTCTC
>SCUC01000453.1 GCA_004322375.1 Bacteroidota bacterium | reverse complement strand
TCGTTTTTTACTTCGGCGAGGCCGCCTTCAAACGTTGCAAACCCTCCGCTTTCATATTCGTAATCTACACGGGCTGACCCGTAAACAGTTTGGATGGGGTCTAAATTCAAAGCAGCAAGCTCTGAACCGGGAATAGGATAAAATTTGGTTGTTTCATATTCGAATAGTTGTCCGGTACGTACCGCGCTAAAGGATCTACCGGTAATACCTCCTGCATTCACTTTGTAGCTCCATGGCCCTGAGATTCCAGCATGTCGCGCATCGGCGCGAACCATGTTCATTTCTCCTGCACCAATGATAACCCTGGTGTTTGGAGAAAGCCGTGGCGGCAAGGAGGTAATGTTGATGACGCCATTATACGCATTTGCGCCGTACAATGCCGAGCCGGGACCGCGTACAAGCTCAATGTGTCCGAGCTCTTCCAGTGGAATGGAAAGTCCGTTCCATTCCGTCGCTCCGAGAAACGCTGTGCCAAGGTCTCTTCCATCGAGAAGAATTAACATGCGGCGATTCAGGGAGCTATTGAATCCCCGCGTATTAATATTGAAATCGTACAGCCCGTTTTGCGCGAGGTCAATTCCGGGTTGAGATTCTAACAGCTTGGGAAGCTGTCCGCCTGATGATGAACGATTGATTTCTCTCGTGTCAATCAATGAAACAGAAGCGGGAGCATCGGTGATGCGCTCTCGTTTGAACGAAGCGCCATAGACTGTGACCTCGCTTACAACAACGGAATGTTCCTTTAGTGAGATATTCTTTCTAACGGTTTCATCTGCCTTTATAGAAATCATGAGCTCGATAGGGTCATAACCTACGGCCGAAACGACCAACGTCTGTTCCCCGGCGGGAACAAAGCGAATTGTATATTCTCCATTGTTATCGGTTGAATTACCTAATGTCGTTCCTTTGATGGTCACGTTCACCAGGGGCAACGGGTTCCTGCTTTCAGCGTCTGTGATGATTCCGATTACTGAACCTGTTGATTGAGAATACAACGCATGAACGGACATCACCATCAAGAAGAGTGAAAGGACGGTTCTGCGTAACTGAAGAAAATGGCGCATGGAGTAACTCATTTGTATGTAAAACCTTTGTCCTGAAAGAAAATAACCCCGATTCCGTTTCAGGAATCGGGGTTAGTCAAATCAACCAATTAGAAGCTTTTACTTGTCATTGTTCGGAAATTTCCAGGAGCTTCTGCATTGCCTGCTAAAAACATCTGGATGGGACCAACATTGTTAGCGAGCCAAAGCTTTGCTGTAACTCCTTGAGATAATGCGACTCCTCCGGCGCTAACAGTGCGAGAAATAACGAGACGATATGTTTCATAATCTGTACTCCCAACCGTTATTGTTTCTTTCGCTTCAAATACCCCTTCAATTTTTAAGTTTAACGTAACAGGATTGCTAACTCCCCCGGCATAGCTTGTGAAATCTTCATTGAAACAGGTGAACTTTGTTCCAATTCCTGCGCTCGGTTTTGCAAGAACGACAAATCTCAGAGAATCAGCACGGGCTGTTGTATCGGTTGTACTTTTCCAGATTTTTGTGCTTGCGCTACGATAGAAATACCCTAGATTGGTTAAGTAAGAAAAATCGCCCGATGTGCTATCCTGACGGATGAATACAGGGGTGAATTTGTTTGTCACAGAGACAGCCGGAACATTGGTTGTATCGCGAACAAGCACTGCGGTTTCTCCGACAAGATTCGGAAAAATTCCGGCGGGAAAAACAGCTGTGACCGGAATGAGCGTATTGACTGTCCACGTTGTAGAATATCCGGTCTCCGTTCCAGCTATCTTTGTTTCACTTTCCCCTGCGGTAAGGTAACCACTGTAGGTGATTACGTGCCCGGCAGTGAGAGGGAACAACGTAGATGGTACAGAGATATCAAGGGGTAGACTCTCTTCGTCTTCTTTGCAACCGACAAATACAAATAACAACATGGCAAAGATACAAGAGAACAAAAGCATGAAACGTTTCATAATGGAATCCATGAAAAAATGAATATGGTTACTTAAGATGATCGTTTTTAATGGATACAGTATTTGACACCGATGAATCGGTCTTGTTCTGTAAGCATTATATAGCCCGCGATGTAATCCGCCTCAAGACGGAGTGGGCTGCGAAACGCGTAATTTATGAGATCGTTTTAACGATTTCCCGAAAACGGTCAACTTCAGTAAGATTAATTAAGTGGCTAAAGATACTCAATCAGAACGAGAGTTTCAACTCTTACAGCGCTAAGATTGTAAATATTCTTTGGATTCTCTATTATAGGAGAACTTTAGTACTTTAGCAAATCACATCAAAAGAATAGGTTGAAGAGAAGAACGGCTCATCTTGTTTGCATTTTTGCGCTTCTTCTGGCAGAGGTTAGCTTTGCTTACGCTCAGGCAGAGCAAGGGGATAGGCTTGCCATTCCGCCGGATAATGAAGCATCGGTTGGATTTGATAAGCTGCTGAACAGGTATCATTGGATCACGCGTTTACGATACGGAGCTACCGTAGGTTCAATCTCGCTTTTCGCCAATCAAAAATTTCTTTCATCCCTTATTAAAACCGATAGGGAATTTATTCGGGATGAGCATTTTCTTGATGTTGCTTTGAAGCATCCGTTTTCCAGCAGCGCCAAGGGTGTGTTGCAGGCATCCTCGTACGCGCTTTCGGACGATCAGAACGTGGCGCTTGCGAAAGCCGGCTCTCATTCAATCCAGTACGGAGTGGAGTTCGTACCGGTTGAGCGGTTGATGTTGACGCCAATGCTCGGCATCCGATATGATAATCAGCTGGGTGAACATGACAATGGAATCCTCTATCGCGCTCTGGTAGCTTCTTCCGGATTGGAGATAGGAGGGTATGAAGTAGCGCTCAACGGCGTCAACGAGCTGGCATATCTCGCTCCCCGCAGAGTGGAGACGATACGAGATACCATCGGGTTTCAAAAAACGTTTGTGGAAGGCTCCAGAATGAATTTTACATTTTCATATCTTCATAACAGGCGCGATTTTTATCTCGGCAATGCTCAACCTGTTTCGCTTCAATATAATTTACCGCCCGATATAGAAACGAGAACGGAAAGCGGGTTTATGTTCAATGGCGGCGTTACGTATGCTTCGGGAAGAACATGGAGTTTTTTGGTACTGGGCGCGCTCAGTTCGCGCGATATCGGGAGGAACATTTCATATCAGTCCGCGCTTCAAGCACAACCTGCAGCGCTCAGCCCGAATATTGAAGAATTCCGGCTCGAGGGAAATGCAATGGCGACCTACTCGCCCAACAGCATATTTTCTCTATCGGGCGGTCTCAGCCTTTTTGAACGGGAAGAACAGCATGGAGTGTTGTATGATGAGGCAAGCTCTGAGGCGAGCTATGACTCTGCGACAAGTAATCAGGAACGAAAAAATAACCGGGCAACCCGGACTGCGCTTGTTCTTGATGGTTCGTACATACCCTCGAATTCAGATACGTTTAAGGTCTCGCTTTCCAACAGCTTATTGCGGTACGATACTCCAAACTTACTCAATGACGATGACCGAGACGAGCTGAGGCATACTATCCGGCTGACGTCGTTTCACCGGATCAACCCGTATCTTCACGCGGCAATAATCGCTGAAGCAAGCCTTGCGCATCTTGTGTATCTTGCAGGCGCCCGAAGCTCTGAAAATACATGGAATAGAATCATTCGTCTTTCGCCGGCATTACGGTATGAACCATCCACAAGGTTCATGACGATGAACACATTTGAGGTTCTCGCGAATTATACGGTCTATGATTTTGAATATCTTTCATCCACTATCCGAAGCTTTACTTTCCGTCAGTTTGCGTGGATAGATTCTTCAATCGTTACTCTAACACGCCGTCTTTCGCTCGAGTGGTATAGTAATATTCGCTTTTAC
>SCUC01000053.1 GCA_004322375.1 Bacteroidota bacterium | reverse complement strand
GCTCTTCCGATCTCATGGGTAAACCGTATAAACCGTTCCCCTCTTCCCGTTCGCTGGCTTTGAAGATTTGTTTCACCGCTATGCGTAACCACATACGGATTCGGCACAACTTTAATTTTGTCAAGCTCGTTGCTTGCTTGAGGTTTATCAATATACGCTCCCTTCATTTTGAAGGTGTAAGTATCATAGTGGCTAAAAGGCTTGAACGTGTAGATATTGAGAAAACCGCTCTGTTCTATCGGAGCGCTTGGGCTTGTGTAGAAGAATGTAACGCTCCACGTTCGATATACTTTAGTGCCAAATTTCTCCTTAAAATAGACCACATAATTAACCGAGGTCGTGCTTTGATTTTTACGGTAAACAAAATCTATATACTCTCCCGTCGTTCGGTTCTTCACCTTAAATGTGACAGGAGTCGCTGGCACACGGTTAGCTGGTGTTGGAGGAAATAACGTATCCGCCACTGAGGTATCAACGATTGTATTGTAAAATTCAAATTGATAATCTGCAGGAGAAGCAATTCCGCTATATGAAGCATTTGGTGCCCAGTTAAAAACTGTGAGGTTATAGTACTGGAACGCGCTTGAGGGGTCATCTTCGAACCCTGAACGGATAGTATCTAACGCAACTTCTTTCTGATTTTCTATCTGTACTCTGAATCCGTGCCGTATCAAAGTATTGCCTGTATAAATCGTATCATGGAATATCAATGTATCATAATTGCCTGCATAGAAATCTGCCAGACTGTATTGTGAGACGCCATTTACAGTTATCGAATCGTTTATTGGCACTGAAACCGTGTCCCCGGGTCGCACAATTTTTGTCTCTCCTGTCGAATTAATGATTACAGTATCAGGTGCTGTTAAATCAACTAAGGAATAATTTGTTGTGTATCCCTGGACACCGCTATCTTGAAATACGATAGCATATTCATTGCCATCACGGACAGTCTTATCATCAATCATCTCTACCCAGGCATTGCCTGTGCCTCTGAATCCGGGAAGTTTCGTGAGATTGGAAGGCTTCGCCTCTATGTACCCAATAGGAGGCTTCCCGGGAATAATATATGCGGTATTATCCTCAGTCTGGATTTCTCCTGCGCTGGTTTGAAACACAAATTTTGAGTTTTCAGAAGGGAAGATATTGTACTGTGCTTCACCTCCATCATACGAGACGACAGCATAAAAATATCTCTGCCCCATTCTTGCCGAGGTATCAATAAATCTATTCACTACTCCGGTGTTTGATCCAAGCCAATACGTTGTCCCTCCGACAAGCTCGAGCAAATCCGGCGAAGCGGGAAAATAGTTGTCAATGGTATCGTTCAAATCAAATTGAGCAATCGGCGCGTCGAATGCTAACACGCCGCGCGCATCGGTGATAATGCGGGAATCGCCGAATCCCACATCGGTCGCCCGGTAAATTTTATACCCCTGGAAATCTTTCTTCTTGGTGATGAAATCGCGCGAATTCTCGGTCAGCCTTCCATCCCAGTACAAAATGACATTTCCTTGCTGCTCTGTAATTGAAATCTTTGGTCTCCGCGGAGGTTGAGGAAACTTGTACCCCGCGTTATAAATTTGTTGTACGATTTTTTTATTTCTCAACACATCATCATACGTTTCGCCAAACAGCAAAGCGACTGAGAACCTCTCTGTTTGTTGAGGCCTTAGCGGGAAATATCCCGATGCATAAATAAAATCGCCGTCTTGTGGAGTTGGAGGAATAATATCAAACCTTCCCGGTCGCATCCTATCCCACAGCAATTCATCATCGCTCATGTTCGGAGACGCAGTTTGATTGAAGAAATTAAAGCTGGTCAAACCAATTTGGTCAGATTCATCAGGGTCAGTTCGTCCAAAATTCGGTTCGCCTTGATCCGGCATCCCGTTCCCTTCAGTTCCATCTAAATCGGGTCCAAAATAATCATTATCCAATGGTCCAACTCCGTCTGCTCCTACGTCATCGTTCTCTGCATCCCAATCTCCATCTTCATCGCCTGCCCAGTGCGACAGAAGAACAGTTGAACTGTCTGGCAAACGAATCCAGCTGGTAATCATCTGCCCCGCTGCATTATCTCGTCGTTCATTGATCAAAGGATCGTTGGCTCCGGCGCCGGAAACATAGTTGATATATTTCACGGGCGATTTACCGCGAAGAATTCTCGTTTCGTAATATACTGCGCGGTTTTCATCAATCAATCCATCAAGATCGTTATCTAACCCGTCATACGACGTTGAATCCGGTATCGCTACTCCACTTTGAATTCGAGCGATGTGTCCTTCTCTGAATGGGGTGATGTTCGCACGGATAATATATCGAGTATTCAACGAATACACGGTTTCTACAGCCGCTTGAATAGTATGCACGGTACGAACATACGTATCAGGATTAATCAGGACAACTTGACTCCCTATACCATACTTAACTGTATCGAAGTTTGTGGATTGAAATACCGGTGAATTCGGGTCAGGTGAATCGCCATCATTATCTATACCGTCATAAGGGTTGCCAGGAGATTCCAAAAAGGCATAAGCGACATATCCAACTTTTTGCCCCTTGTTACCCTTTCCATCATTATCGTATGAGTATGTAATAGCGTCATTCACATCAAAAATTCCGAGGTCATCGCCGCTATCCCCATCTCCTCCGGCTAATGTTCCTACGACCGTACCAAATACTGCTTTACGGTAAGTAGATGTTCCTTCGTTCGTTATATCGTATAACCAGAACAAGCAATCCTCGGCTAAAAAGCTCGCCCATTGAAAACCTCTCACTGCCATTCGTAATCCCATCCCGTGACGTGACGTATCGGAAGAATCCGGCTTGAAGTACGAATTAAACTCATCATCTGACTGATCATCCGCGACAAAATAGCTTTCCTGATCGGCATTCATTATGCCTCTCCCAAAATATCCATTCCATTGGGTCACTCCATTGGTATCCTTCCACGTCGGTTGGTCTGCCCACCCCTCAACGGGCCACGTTGTAGGCATGTGGCTCATAGCGACAAACTGTTCATTAGGATTGAGATAACCGGGACGCGGATTCCACCCTCGAAACCCATTGGGACCACGCTCATCACCCTGTCCAACCCTCGGACCGCGAGAAATGATAACCGAATGACCTGTAATGCCTCGCGTATCCGTAAATTCAACCCCGATGAGCGGAATGCAATCCCCGATATAATTCTCTCCCGAACCGAGGGGCCACTCACCTCGAATATCAACGCCTGTATTAAATCCCGCGATTTGTCCATCGTTATAAAATGAAATACCAATTCTGTTGCCGTTATGGTAACCGATACGCCGTAAATTCGGGTCTGAACGTTGCTGTGGTAAGGCTGCCGCGACTATAAAAAGACTAAGAGAAACAGCTATAATAAATCG
>SCUC01000452.1 GCA_004322375.1 Bacteroidota bacterium | reverse complement strand
TGCAAATCGAATCATAATTTCTCTTACGGTATCTTTTTAAACAATGTTTGTGAGAAAATAAGTTCAAGCAACGCAAACAGCCCTGCGAGCATTGCAGCGCTGTAATATTCTTCCTTGTGCTTTCTGAATTGTGTCACTTCGATTTTAGTTTTTTCCAGCTTGTCAATTTCTTCGTAAATCGCTTTCAGCTTGCGGTTATCAGTAGCGCGAAAGTATTCTCCTCCAGTCAATTCTGCTATTTTCTGGAGAACCGCTTCATCAATTTCCACCGGCACGTTTTGATATTGTATGCCAAATGGAGTCTGCACCGGATATGGCGCCATGCCCTGCGTTCCCACCCCGATTGTATAAACACGAATAGCGAATGACTGAGCGATGCCCGCGGCTGTTAACGGGTCTATGGAGCCGCGATTATTTACTCCATCAGTTGAAAGAATGATAACGCGGCTTTTCGCTTTACTTTCTTTCAACCTGCTGACTGCTGTAGCAAGCCCCATTCCGATAGCGGTTCCGTCCTCAATCATCCCGCTTTTTATTTCTTTTGTAAGACCGATAAGCACACTGTGATCAATCGTCAAAGGGCATTGCGTAAAACTTTCTCCTGCGAACACAACTAACCCGATACGGTCGTTTGGTCTCCCTTCGATAAAATCTTCCGCGATTTTTTTTGCCGCTTCAATCCTGTTTGGTCGAAAATCTTCTGCCAGCATGCTGCCGGAAATATCGTTGGCAAGAACGATGTCAATTCCTTCCGTTGATACTTCTTCTCCTTTCGAAGTTGAGTACGGTCGGGCAAGCGCTATCGTTAAGAAAACGAGGGCGAAAATCCGAAACACGAACAACAAATGTCGCAGCCTGTGTTTCCACGTCTTCGGGACACGATGGAATACCTGAACAGTCGGAACTTGCAGCTCAACGTACTGCTTGCGATATTTTTTCCAATACCAGAAGACCATGAGCGGCACAACCAGAAGAAGGAAAAAATATTCAGGATTGGCAAAGCTTACGTCGTTCATGCTGTTACCTCTTCCGCTTGTTGAGGAGCTTGTTCTTCTTCAACTCGATGCCATGTGCGCTCGACAAACTGCCGGGCGATACCGATGCTCGATTCGTTTTCTTTCGGGGTCGGCTGGAGCTTGGCAAATTTCACAAAATCTGACAATACTAAGAGCTCCCGCAAGGGTTCTCGTGCATCCTTCTCCAGGGAACGTATTACCGGAGCAGACATGATTTCATCGGTTACCATTTCCAGCGCCATAACCCGGAAACGATTCTCGATGTACGCGCGCACAATATCGGTAAGCATGGAATAATGTTCTTTAATTTTTCCGCGCTGCCAGAGATGCTCCGAATCGAGCGACCGGAGCGCTTCAAGGGCAATTTCGTGGGCAGGGCGTTTCGGCGCTTCGGGAATGAGGCTCTCGCCTTTCCTTCGTTTATTCCACACGTAATAGAACAGCCATCCAAGTCCGGCAATACCCAATAATGCCAGAATGTACGGAAGCAATTCAGCGAATGTAATCGGCAGACTGAGTGGCGGCTTAACGTCTTTGATATCCTGACTTGTATCCACTTCCATTGTGTGAACGAAAATCGGGATAGGAGATGACTCGGCAACACGTTTTGCGGTATCGCCTGCCACAGAGTATAAAAATTGTAACGGGGGAACGACGACAGTACCCGAATCGAATGAAGTGATAATGTAATCGAGTTTTTCCAAAACGTCGCTCCCGCTGTTCCGGGTTTGCACATCGCCACGCTTGACAATTTCTATTCCATCAAGAGAATCGGCAATCTGGGGCCAGCTGACAGCCGTGTTCGCCTTGCGCTGCACTTCGATATGAAGTCCCAGCCAATCGCCAATCATAATATTGTTGGAATCCACCCGCGCTGAAATTCTAACATCCTGCCCATAGACATTCGATAGGAATAGAGTAACGGCAACAACGGAATAAATCACAATGTTCAAAAAGCAAATTCCAACTAAATTCCTATGCTTACATTCCAATTGCTTTTGAAATTGGTATTTAGGATTTAATTGTATTTTGGAATTTGAATATTGAGATTTCAACACTACCATCGTTTCTCCCTTAATCTGAAGAACGCGACAAGAGGTTCGATGTAACTTTTGTCAATCTGGATATTGATATCATCAACGCCGCTGCGCCGGAACAGTTTCATTCGGGTTTCTTCCTGTCCTTTCCACCAGCGAATATACGCGTTCCGCACGCCCGCATCATTCGTATCAACCCAAATTGCTTCACCGGTTTCCGCGTCAACAACGCGCATAAACCCGCTCAGCGGCAATGCCGTTTCACGGGGATCAAACAGTCGTACAGCAATCAAGTCATGCTTCTTCCCGGCAATTTTCAGTGCATCGTCATATCCCTCGCCGAGAAAATCTGAAATCAAAAAGGCGATGCTCCGTTTTTTAATCGCGCTGGTAAGATAGCGAAGGCCTTCAGCTATGTTCGTTCCTCGATGTTCCGGTTTGAAATCCAATAATTCTCTCACGATTCGAAGGATATGTGTGCGCCCTTTTTTAGGGGGGATAAATTTTTCAATCCTATCGCTGAAGAAAATTACCCCCACCTTATCGTTGTTTTGAATGGCAGAAAATGCAAGCACCGCGCATAGCTCTGCAGCTACATCCTTTTTCATCTGGGTGACTGTGCCGAACTCTCCCGATGCGCTGACGTCAACAACGAGCATCACGGTTAGTTCTCGTTCTTCCTCGAACACCTTCACGAACGGATGGTTAAACCGCGCTGACACGTTCCAGTCAATCATGCGAATGTCGTCGCCATACTGGTACTCGCGCACCTCGCTGAACGCCATTCCTCTTCCTTTGAACACGCTGTGGTATTCGCCGGAGAAGATGTGGTTTACCAGCCCCTTCGTTCGGATTTCGATTTTTCTAACTTTTTTTAGTAACTCTGTTGATTCCATTACTTCAAGATTTTGAATAATATCATATTGGATAACGTACTTTGTACTTAGTTCTTGGTACTTTGTAGTATTATCTCTTTGATTGTCTTTTTATAGATGTGATAAGAGCATTTAGCTTTGGACCTAGTTCATCCATAATTTCTTTAATCGAATCAATCTGTTTTTTAGTTAACAACTCTCTTGAATAGGCGCGGCGCAACCAATTTCTCGTTTCATCGAATGAACCTCGAGCATAGTAACAAAACTGTAGATTTTCTTTCATAGAAAATCTGCCATGTCCCTCTGAAATATTTGCTGAGATCGAATCTGCTGCTGTAACCAGTTGTTTGCCCACAGTAAATTTGGCGAAGTTTTCCCAACGAATACAGGTATTCCAAACTTCATCAGCAAGCTTTTCCGAAAGCTGATACACTTCCAATTCCTCAAGTTTCTTAAACATCTTTTTTACGAAGTACAAAAAACCAAGTACAAAGTACTAAGGAACTTCAACAGTGTTGAGAATATCATCAATTATATTCTCAGAAGTAATATTCTCCGCCTCGGCTTCGTAGGTAACCGCGATACGGTGGCGGAGAACGTCGTGGCAGACGGCGCGGACGTCTTCAGGAATGACGTAGCCGCGGCGCTTAACAAAGGCAAACGATTTCGATGCAAGCGCAAGGCTGATACTCGCGCGGGGAGATGCTCCGTAGTTGATAAGGTTTGTCAACTTATCGAGCTTGTAGTCTTTTGGAGTTCGTGTAGCAAAGACAATATCGAGAATGTAGCGTTCGATTTTTTCATCCATGTACACTTCCTGGAGAAGCGCGCGGGCTTTGAGAATATCGGAGGGAGCAGTAACGGCTTTGATCGGGTTCTGGCTTGTGACGATATTCTGCCGCATGATGAGCCGTTCTTCTTCCCGATTCGGGTAATCAATTTTTATTTTCAGCATGAAGCGGTCAACCTGCGCTTCGGGGAGAGGGTAGGTTCCTTCTTGTTCAATAGGGTTCTGCGTAGCAAGCACAAGGAACGGCTCTTCCAGCTTGAAGGTTGAATCGCCAATAGTGATTTGTCGTTCCTGCATCGCCTCAAGAAGCGCGCTCTGCACTTTTGCAGGCGCACGGTTGATTTCATCCGCGAGGATGAAGTTGGCGAAGATAGGACCTTTCCGAACGGTGAACTCGCCCGATTTTTGATTAAACACCATCGTGCCGATAACATCGGCGGGTA
The DNA here is from genome assembly GCA_004322375.1 of Bacteroidota bacterium. Classification (GTDB taxonomy): domain Bacteria; phylum Bacteroidota; class Ignavibacteria; order UBA10030; family SZUA-254; genus FW602-bin19. Next base: position 5,418 of record SCUC01000452.1, on the reverse strand, counting down.
ACAAATCCGGCGTGAACTGTATGCGGTGAAATTTTGCCTGGATTGCCGCAGAGAGTGATTTAATGGCAAGCGTTTTCGCAAGACCCGGCACGCCTTCAAGTAAAATATGCCCGTTGGAAAGCAAGCCGATGAGCAGCCGCTCGACCATATATTTCTGCCCGATGATGACTTTTCCAATTTCCATCGTCAGCATGTCAATAAATGCGCTTTCACGCTGGATGCGTTCGTTTAGTTCTTTTATATCTGCCATAATTTTTAATAAGTTATGAAACGGTAATGGTTGCGGTTTTCAAACACGGATTGCCGCGCCGAGAGTTCCCTTTTTGAAACGTAAACTGTCATCCTGAACACGCCAATCACAGGGCAACAACGGGATGACAGCTAAATTGATATCTGGAGCGGCTCACATGCTTCAGGAACAACAAATGTAGCAAAAATGGGGTAATTTTCAAAAGAGAACTTTTTCTTATATATTTCTACCTGAATCTTTCTGAATTTTCTTTCGTATATTCTGCCAGGTTTTTCCTTACCTCTATCGGCTAGAAATGGCTGATATGTTTCATCAGCGTACCCTGTTCTTTTGAATTATCACAGACAATCATCTGAACACTTAAACTCTATGAAACTTTTTTCCTTTATTCTCATTTTCAGCACAATTTCATTACCCATCTTTGCCCAGCAGCACAAGGGCGATATCACCGGCAAAATCATTGACGCGGTAACGCAGGAGCCGATTCCTTCAGTCAATATCGTTGTGGTTGAAAAATCAACCGTAGGCGCATCGTCGGATGTGGAGGGCATATTTAAAATTCGCGCGCTTGAAGTCGGCACATACAGCCTGAACGTTTCCGCTCTCGGATACCAGCCGCAAATCGTTACCAACGTTGTTATCACCACAGGGCGGGCGACTCCCGTTATGATCAAGCTGGAAGAATCCGCGATTCAAGTAGAAGGCGTAACAGCCGAAGCTAGCTACTTTAGCCGCGCGCAGCAAATGAGTCCTGTAAGCGCGAACGTGCTTGATAGGTCGGAAGTCCTTCGCTCTCCTGGTGGCATACAGGACGTGCAGCGCGTTGTGCAATCGCTGCCCGGAGTTGCAAGCTCCACCGATAACATCAACGAGCTTATTGTGCGAGGAGGAGCGCCGTTTGAAAATCTCACCATTTTAGACCACATGGAAATTCCTTCCATCAACCATTACTCGAACGATTTCAACTCCGCCGGACCGATTAACATGGTCAATGCGGATATGATTGAAGACATGCAGTTTTCTTCCGGTGGTTTCCCAGCGCAGTACGGGGATAAATCTTCATCGGTAATGAGTTTGACTGTCCGCGAAGGCGACAGGAACAAGCCGTTCGCTTCAAAAACCTCTTTGAACATGGCGGGAATAGGAACCCTTATTGAAGGTGGATTTGCAGATGGAAACGGCTCGTACATTTTCTCTGCGCGCAACAGCCTGCTGGAAATTATTGATGCCATTATGGGGCTTTCAACCATCTCCCTCACCGCCATCCCGAAGTACTGGGATACACAGGGAAAGCTCACGTATGACCTTTCGCCATCGCAGAAGCTCAGCCTCAATATGCTCTACGGCGATAGCCGCATCAACCTTGAAGGCGACCCGAAAGCGAAGGATGAAGAGCGAAAGAACATGCTCGATTCTTCCAGCGTGTGGACAATGTACCCGGTAACGAAACAATACGCAGTCGGGTTGAGCTTACGCAGCCTGTTCGGGAAGGAAGGATACTCGATGCTTACTCTCTACTCATCCGGCACGAGCAACGATATGGATATTACCGAGGATTTCGCAGTCCGGCAGAGGGACGCGAATGGCGATGCACAATCGTACGACATCCTGAATTCGCGGAAAGTTTTTTTCAACCACTCGATTGAATCGTTTGTCGGAGCAAAGTATGAGCTGTTCTACCAGCTTGGCGAGCAGCATTCTCTTTCCACAGGCATCCAGTATCAAACATCCCGCAAATGGGATAACGACCTCTATTTTGCGCCTGATACCGCACGATTTGATTTGAATCGCGATGGAACATACGAAACAGGTCCTATCGTTATTCCTGAAGGCTACTTCTTCCAATCCATCGGCTTGGGAGATGCGAGCAAATATTTTATCTATGCAAGCGATAAGTACATGGTTACTCCCAGACTTTCGCTCACGTTAGGCTTGCGGTACGACCACTTCACTTACTCCGGCAAGGGAGCGTTTAACCCGCGCGCAAGTTTATCGTATCAACTTGTTCCAGCAACCAGCGCGATTACATTCGCAACAGGCAAATACTCGCAAACGCAGCCCTTCCCCTATTACGGCGATAGACGGCAAATCGGGTACAACAGGAATCTCGAACATCTGGACGCAACGCACTACGTGCTTGGCTTCGAGCATATCTTAGACCGCGGGCTGAAGCTAAACATCGAGACGTATTACAAGAAATATGATAGAAGCGGGGTCGGAGAAGATTTTATTTATTCCGCGATAGATACGTTTTGGTCGGACAGGATGCTGGCAATCGGCGAACGGTACTCCTACGGCGTGGAATTTTTCCTAGACCAGAAGCAGGTGGAAGATTATTTCGGCACGCTGAGCGTTTCGCTCTCAAAGACCGAGATGAAAGACCCGCGCATCCCGCCGTTAACGGATTGGTTTCCCTCCGAGTATGATTATCCTGTAGTTATCTCGGCAATCGGAGGTAAAGTAGTAAAGGGCGTTCGCGACTGGTTGAACGACGCTCCGTTTTATTTAAAATATCCCTCGTACATTCTCCCCTTCTCTAACGAAATGGAAATCAGCTTCAAGTACCGTTACCAAACCGGTAGAACGTACACCCCGCAGGAGTACGTAACGTGGCGGCAGGATCGCGAAGGCGGCGTGCATTGGTCGAACGGCGCATGGATTGAATCGGATGCAGTGAACTCCGCGCGCTATCCCGATTACAGCAGGTTGGATTTGCAATGGCTCAGCCGTTATTACATGAGCGGCTACAATATTAACGTCTATTTCGCGCTGATGAACGTGTTTAATACCAAAAACGTCTTTTTCGAAAACCACCGCAGCGACGGTACGGTTGAAACAGTCTATCAGTTCGCCTTCTTCCCGGTGCTTGGGGTGGAGGTGGAGTATTGAGGGGTGGACATAAAATGGCTGACACCAAGACAACGAAGAAACGGAAAGTAATGTTTAACCCCTACGGCGATTGCTGGTATTGTGGCGGTGAGGTTATTGAAAAACCTCAAACGATTGACATCGCACTCTGGAAAATTATTCATTCTTGAAAACATCCCCACTGGGGTTTGCACACAGTGCGGAGAAAAGTTTTTTACTGCTGAAATCTCTAAGAAAATGGAGGCATTGGTCATTACACCCGTGCATCCTATGAGAACTACTGCAATTCCGGTGTTGACGATATAGGGAAAGAGGTGTTGTTGGTCGGGAGTCGGAATTCTCTGTCAATTTGTCATATCCGTTTGCAGAGCTTTAGTTTTTTTCTTTTTGGCTGAACCATGACCTTTGTGTTCAGTTAATTTCTGTTTGGTTTTGTGAACTATTTCTCCTGTTTCTGGATCCCTTACTTCATATTCATTCTTATCTCGGTCAATTAAACGAAATTTTTTCATCCATTTCTGGAAACGATAAGAGAAATCTGCACCAGAGAAAATTTCAATGAATGGACGTTTTTTCTCAGGATGCCTCCCCTTTGCAACTAAAGAAGAGTGTGTTTGTAATGTCTCATTTATTGAAATAAAATGGATTCTCTTGGTAGAACCGCATGAAGGACAAGGATTCCGTTGGTCTACAGAAAGTTCTGGTTCTTCGCCAAATGTGTGACCACAATCAGCACATTTTGGTGTTTCAATATCCATTGTTCCCATTCTGGTTTAGATATTTTTTCGATTCAGGGACAGTGTCAATTATTCAATCTTGAGAGAATATCTGCATAACTGTTTACACGTTCTTTGAAATTGCTGTATTGAATAGTTGGAGTCGGAATATTGCGATTATCCAAATGCAATTTCAGAGTAGAGGCAAGGAATGCCCACACAATATGGTGGGGATCACTGATATAACGTGAAATTGTATTAATGAGTCTGTCATAAGAAAAAGGATGATTTTCTCCTCCAAAGTCACCTGAATAGATGCCATAAGCTGTTAAAGCTTCCATAGCAACAGCTATGCCAAGTGATCGTTTGATAAAAATATCGTCATTGAGTTGCAAATTATTGTCAAGTATCCATTCTGCCATTGCATAGTCTGCTTCTTTTTCTTGTTCGATAGAACTACTGCCTGTATGATTGAGCCTAATGTGTGCAAGTTCATGGTGTAAATAGGCCGTTATTGCGCATAACGCTAATTCATCAGTAGTATTTTGCATAGAACCTGAGGTAGGTTGTTCAACTGGACTCGGCAGGTCTGATGGCCAAGGAGTTTGCGCCTTGGGATTTAGCCAATTTGTATACGCCCACTTGAGTAACTTCATTGCCTCCGCTACTTCAGGATCTTGAGTAAGGTCTAATTCCATCTTTGTCATTGGTTTATAGCGTTGTATTACTTTTGTATAGAAAGTAAGGTAGCCGAAAGAAATTCCCCAAAGGAGTTCCACAACTCTACGGCTTAGACAAATGTGTTTTTTAGGGACGCTAACATTGCATATAAATTCATCTGTATCCAAATATTCCAATGTAAAATCAGATAATTCTTTTTCAAATTGTTCTTTTCTTTCAGGAGCGATATTAACAAGTGCTTTATGAATGTGGAACATTACAAAACGGATTGGGGAAACCATTGTTTGCAAACAGCCATTTATTACATATCTCATAAGTAATTCTCAAGTTGAAAAAGAATATTCTTAAATAAAATCAAGAACGAACATCTTAATCATTATCATTTCTTCTGGGGATTGCCGCGTCACGCTAAAACATTCCTCGCAATAACCCTACCCTTTTTATTTTTTACTTAGCTCTCCCCTGCAAAAATTCCTCGCACAATTTCACATCATCTTCACTTCCTAAAAACACAGGCGTATGCTCATGAAATGTTTTTGGTAGAACTTGAACAAACAACATCTATACTTTTATATTCAACACTACTGCCAAGGACTTCTGAATATTTTCCATCGCTTCTTCCGAAAGATTTCCTATCTTTTTCACAAATCTCTCCTGCGCAACTGAACGCACTTGAAAAGCATCTGCCGCAGAAAGTTTATCAAGTCCATTATTTGCATTGGGCTCAAGATATACCATCCATGGCGCAATCCGGTAACGCTCTTTCCATTCGGTAATCGGTACAATGACCTTCAACGGAAGGATGCCGATTTCATCATTGCTTACAATAACGGCAGGACGCGTCTTTTTGATTTCTGCTCCAATTGTAGGGTCAAGATTTATCAGCCACACTTCACCCCTAAG
>SCUC01000451.1 GCA_004322375.1 Bacteroidota bacterium | reverse complement strand
TGAAGGGCATGAATGGTATTATCTTGTGAAAGGCAATAATCGTCCGGAACAGGTAGGCAACACCCACAGCAATGAGCCGGGAATATACATTATCGGAGAGTTTGGCGTGCGAACTGAAGATACGATGGTTATTACAGAAACAGGCGCCCGCTTAATGCTCCCGCAAGCGCAAAGTTTGCTGAAGATGTTTTAGATCCCCTTCCCTACCACCAATGTAATATCATCATATTGATGCGTTCCTGAGCTATGCAGTTGAACAGCTTCAACAATTGAATTTAGTATTTCCTGAGCTGTTGAATTTGAATGACTTTTTATTATTGCCTCAAGAGCAGGCTCTCCAAATTCTTCTCCATCCTTGCTCATTGCTTCACTAACCCCGTCGGTGAATAACACAAGCATATCATGCATATCTATTCTCGCAGTTCCTTGTTCATAGGGAATTGCTCTCTTTAATACTCCAAAAATCATACCTCCTTTATCGAGTCGTTCAAATGTTCCATCGGCGTGAAGTATGTAAGGTGGATTATGCCCAGCATTGACGTACGTAAGCACTTTTGTCTCGCTATCGAGAATTCCCCAAAAGAAGGTGATAAACTTGTCAGAGCCGGTATTTTCACAAATTAAATCATTCACCCGTGCAGTAAGTTCCGGTAATGGCAAGCCAAGCGGCACAAGCGCATGAATCGCGGCTTGAAGATTCGCCATCAAAAGCGATGCAGGGGTCCCTTTTCCAGAAACATCTCCTATTGCAATAAGCAATTTCGTATCGGAAAGCTTCATCACATCGTAATAATCGCCGCCAACCTGCTTTGACGAGATATTTGTCGCCGCTATCTCGATGCCGGAAACCGTTGGCAATGTAGCAGGCAGCAATCCTTTCTGAATCTCACGAGCGATGAGCAGCTCGTCCTCTAATTTTTGTTTTTCAATCGCTTCCTGGAACAGTCGTGCATTTTCCAATGAAATCATTGCAAGGTTTCCTAACGAAGCCAAAAACTCTACATCCGTTTGAGTATATGCCCCTCCCCGGATTCTTTCTCCAACGCCTAAAATTCCTTTCACTTCATTTTTTACACTCAAGGGAACTAGAATTTTTACCCCTGATTCCTGCAAAGTGGTGTAAAGTTGTTTATAAGGCTTTTTCAACAATGATTCTGTTAGAACCGGGGTGGTTATGGAAGACATAATTTCCAGGCAATCTAATGGCAGTTGATTTTGTAATTTTGAAAGCACTACCTGCATTCTCCCCTCTTTCTTTAAGCACACCACATAGCGGTTTGCCCCTATTTGCCCGAGTATTGAAAAGGATAGCAACTTCAATAATCGTTCGGCATCCAACGCGGAGTTAAATTCTTTGCTCATCTCGAAGAGGGTGTTTAGCTCCTGTACCTTCCCATCAAGCCGGCGATTGATTTTTTTCACCTCTTCGATATTCAGACTTTTTTCTATGGCAGTTGCTGCGATGTTGGCAAGCGACTTAATGTATGTCTCTTCCTTTTGACCGAGCTTTTTGAGTTTCTGGAGAGGATTGAACCCTGCAATGCCGAAAATCCGTTCCTGAACTATTAGCGGAACAATGATGGTGATTCCATTTGCACGAAATAGTTTTAGCCAAGAATATTTCCTTGCATCTTCCCTATTAACATACATAATTCGTTGTGGAATTCTCGACACGATGATTTCTGAATTGAGAAGTTCTTTCGGTACTCCTTTTACTGTTTTAATTGTAAAATGGGTTTCGTTTGTTTTTAGAAGAAGGAGACCCTTTGTGGAAAGAATTTTCCCCATAATTGTCAACAAGAAATGTCCAAGAATAAAATTTAAGTCCAGGGATGCGTTGACAATGTTACTGAATTCAAACAGCGCTGACAGATCGAACCTATCAGTTCCGTTTGATTTGGTTAATAACACACCGGAATTGCGAGCCATACTTTCGTTTTCTT
>SCUC01000450.1 GCA_004322375.1 Bacteroidota bacterium | reverse complement strand
CCGAGACATTTGTCGCTGCAAGACGGAAATTCTCATTTCCTTCCAGAAAGAATGGTCGTTTTTCGGAATAAAATAAATCGGTGCGAAGATTGACGTCAACCTGCCCCGCATCGGATTCTACCTGACTAAAGTCCGGATTGATTGTTCCATCAAGTATGAGCTGCGAGGTCAACCCGTACTTGGTTGTGAGGCTGAAATCCGGCTTGCTTTCATCTTTCTCAAGCCTTCCGTTCTGAAGACTTGATTTGTAGGAGTACGTAACGGCCGGTAAAATTTCCACAAGCGTATAATGTTCTAAGTTATGGTATTCAATCGGCATCATTTCAGTCAGAAACGAAAATCCCTTTGCAGGGTCTAACGGAGGGTATGTGCTGTGCTCCGATTGACGGCTGACGTATCGTTCGAACACGATGCCCATGGTAACGGTTTCATCATCGGAGTAGCGAAGACTTTTTAACGGGAGCTGAACCTCAATCGTATATCCTTTATCGTCGAACCTTCCTGCGCTATACCAGACATAATCTATGCTGAAATCCTCATTGTTCGCGGCAAACCTGCTGTCGGCTTGAATTCCATTGGGATTAATGTAAAATGCAGTTAGCGCCTGCTGGTCGTTAAACGTATCAATATTCAAGCAAACCCAATCATCGGGAATTATTTTATCTCGTTCTGCAACGGATGTTTTTATTTTATCCCGTTCACTATCAAAGCATCGCAAAGCAAAATAGAGGTTTTCGCTATCATACGCCATCAACGCTTCCGTTTGTCCGGTTGGCTCCTTGCCGAAATCCGGCGCCCATGTTTTAAAATTTGTGGATAAGGTGGCTTGTGTCCAAAAGGGCTCATCCAAAATTCCATCAATCGTCGGGGTGGAATCAATACGAAGAGGCTTTACCGGCTCTTGACCGTAAAGGACTTGAAACTTGCAAAGGAACAGAGTAAGGAGAATGTAGCTGATTTTCATAAAAGTATTCTGTAATGAAATTGAGAATACTTTTATACGGGGATAAGGAAGGGAGAGTTGCAGGAATTTAGCTTTCAAACGCTATTCAATAAGAAATTGTTTTTTTTAAATAGTATTGTACCTCTCTCATGGTAGCGTACGCGGTCTTACCAATCCAATGAATAAAGCGTTGTTTGTCGAATGAAGAAAGTTTAATCACACATACCATAACTGGTTAGCTAAATCATCATGCGTCATAACAAATCTGGATAATCATTGTGCCATTGTGTACACATCCCTTCTGATAAGAACTATGATTCCGTCATACCGCCTTTCATTTTCAATATACTCTTGAAAAAGCTTCTCAAAATCAACCCTGTTATGGGTAACAAGGGCGGCATTTAAAGTAGAAGCGAAATCTAATTGTTCAACATCGCTTCTCCCTAACATTTTTTGCCCGTGGGCGGTCGTTATATTAATGCTTCGCGCTTGCAATAACAGAGCAAGCAAAACATTGACATCTTCATCAAGATAAAGACGTACCAATTAACCGCTCCGGCACTCGATTTTTTTCGATAAAGGATTCTATCTCGTCTTTATTGTCTTGATAGTAGGAAAGAGCTTCAAAAATTTGAGCAAGAGTTATATGAGGAAACGCATTGGGGATTTCTTCTGGCGACATCCCTAATTTCCATTGTTCTATAATATCCCTGACTGAAATACGGCTTCCCTGAATAATAGGTTCTTTATTATCAGCCCGTTTGACAATGTATTTGTACTCAGTTGACGTTTCCATAGCATTAACATAGAAAAAATTCATTCAAAAAAAATCCTGCTCTGCATTTCATTCACCTTTCCTCCCTACCCTCAATAATATCGGAAAGTTCACTTCCTTAAATTCATCCTCATTCCACACATTGTTTATTTCTTTAACTATCAGCTCTACAGGATTTTTCTTGTTTCGATTGATGTAATGCTGCACTGCCGACCATGAGTTGAGAAATCCGATGAGCTGTTCGCGCTTCCATCGTTGCTTTGATTGAAACGCTGGTGATGGAATTTCCTGAAAGGGGAACGGTATGGCTCGATACAGTTCATCAATGTATCTTCGTTCGCTATCCCAATACGCGCCGACTGTATGCTTATAAAAATCATGAACAATAGTATCAATTGCGGTATCAATTGTTGGAAGATAATACCCCACTACAGCGATAACACCCTCCTGCTTCAATGTGCGGTTGACTTCGTGATAGAACGCGTCAAAATTAAACCAGTGAATTGCTTGCGCAACCGTTATCAAATCGAACATGCCATCTTGAAACGTAGTCTTCTCCGCCGGCTCGACTTTATAGATAATATTCTTCCTAACCGCAGCATTCTTAATCTGGTTTTCGCTCAAATCGGTTGCATGAACAGTATTAAAATATCTGGCAAGCTCAACGGCAAGCTGTCCATTGCCCGTGCCGCAATCCCATGCGTTTCTCCTTTCATTGATTAGTGAAATAATAAATGTAAGCAGTTCTTGAGGATAGGTAGGACGGTAGCGGGCGTACAGTTCTGATTGCTGGGAGAAAAGGTCTTTCATTGGGGACACGGTTTTCTGTCAACTTCGTTTTCTATTTTCTTCCGAAACCAACTCAACACTTCGTTTAGAAAAATTCATTCTGTGGTTATTATCGTAGGTAGTATGCTCATGCACTTCTTTTTTAATTTTTAATTTTTGTATTTTGCATTGCTTCTCACTCAGCAACGCTCTCCCACCCGATTTTCGTCAGATGGACATAGAGTAATACTCCGGCTAACGCGGCAATACCTAGAAACGTCATCGCCAAGCCAACCTCCCCAAAAATCAACTTACCGATGCCAAATAATGTGCTATACACAAGCACAATTCCCGCTAACCAGTCAAGGAAAAGCTTGCCGAAGCCAGCATCTTGCTTAACATGCGGCATTGTTTCTGCTACCGGCTTCCACCACCCGCCGGGATGAATACGTTCATAGAAATTTTTTAATGTTACCATCTCTGTCGGTTTGGTGAGGAAGGTAACAACTAACCACACATCAGTTACGAAAGCAACAATAAAAAAAAGAGATTCAGGAAATTGTAGGGATGTAAAAAATTTTACATAGCTGAACGCAGCAATGGGCGCGAGCATCGCGGCAATTTCCGACCAGGCATTTACACGCCACCAGAACCATCGCAAAATCAATACAAGCCCAAGTCCCGCGCTTGCTTCTATGATGAATGACCACGCGCCGGAAATCGAATCCATCACCTGCATGAGTCCGAGAGAAATTGCCATGACAACAATAATCACAACCCGTGATATTGTAACGTAATGTTTTTCATCGGCATCCTGCTTCACAAAACGGCGATAAAAATCGTTGACGATGTATGACGTTCCCCAATTCAGATGCGTTGCAATTGTTGACATGTATGCGGCAAAAAACGCCGCAACTAATAATCC